>JAGAEK010000023.1 GCA_017828835.1 Oscillospiraceae bacterium
ATTTTGGGGCGTCGATATGGGATTTGCGTGTGCGACTCCCGAAAAAGAAGTGGCGGAGGCGATGGCTGCCGAGCTTGCGAGCTCGGGAGTCAACTTTGTAAGATTCCACGCTATCGACTGCACCTATTCCGGGGTCGTGGACTACACGGGATACGCAAACGGCAAAGCCACGGGAGCGCTTCTGAAAGACAATCTCGACAAAATGGATTATCTTGTCTATTGTCTGAAGCAGAAGGGCATCTACATCCATCTCGATACCAACGCGGGAAGAGTCATGTCGACCGGAGACGGATTTACCGAGGAAGAGGTGAAGGAACTTCAGGACGCGACTCTTCGCGGCTATCACGTTTTCGTTGACAGGATAGCGCAAAAAGAGCTTGAATTTGCGAAAGAACTGCTGGGACATCAGAATCCTTATACCGGTATGAGATACTGTGAGGACCCCGTTTTCGCGGTGGTACAGCTCATGAACGAGTCGAGCGTGCTTTGGCTGCAGAAAGGAAACGTTGAAAACGTTCTGACGAAACAGCTTGAAGCGCAGTTCAACGAATGGCTCGTCGAAAAATACGGCACGAGAGAGGGACTTGAAAAAGCGTGGACGAATCTTGACAACGTCTGTTTCCTTTTCAAAGACGAGGACCCGACAGATGGAAGCGTTGAAAGAGGAAAACTGGGCTGCTGGTCTGAGCCGGGAGTGGATCCGGTGAATTTCAGCATGGTGTTCGGACCGATCAGACACGCGGACTGGAACAAGTTTTTGATCGAAATACAGTCCAATGTGTTCAACAAATTCTGCGACACGCTTAGAGAAATGGGCTATAAAGGGACGTTCAACTGTTCGAACTATCCCGTCGGACCGATCGACCTTTATATGCACAGTTTGGGTGACGTAACTGAGAAAAACGCCTACTACAACGGTTGTGTCGACGGATATTCGGTGCCTTGCAGGTTCAATCAGGATATTATTTGTTATGAAAATCCGTCGACTACGACCGGACATCTTGCATCTCAGATGACGCAGGGATCGGTTGCTGACAGAGCGATGGTGGTAACGGAATGGGCTGTCTGCTCACCCGGAGACTTCAAAGCCGACGCGGTACTTGAGGTCGCGAGCTACGCGGCGCTTCAGGATTGGGACGGATTTTGTATGTTCAACTATTCCTTTACCGGATCTCAATCGTTTTTCAACGTAAAATCCTATACCGACTTCTTTGCGTTCCATATGGATCCGTCAGCCTACGGACCGTTTGGTATCTGTGCGGCGATTTTCCGCGAAGGACTCGTATCGGTAGCCAAAAACTCCATTGAATACGTATACACGAAAGACGACATACTTGCGAACGGCTACGCGCTCGGAAACGGGATCGGAAACCAGGCGGTATTCGTTTCGAGGTTTGCTTATAGATTTATAGACGACGTTTACAACGGAGACGCCGATCTCGTTATCGCTTCGGGAAATACCGCGAGCGGAGATTATACCTCCGCGAAGCATTTGCTGCTGCAATCGATAGGAAACGAATACGTCGACGCGATGCAGACGAAAAAGGGACTTGACGAGTGGCTTGCGAAATATACCGAAGATGATGCAAAGCAGAAAATGCTGGGAACTCAGAAAGCGACGATAGGAAGCCGCTATACGATCGTAAAGCCGAGGATAGAATCCGGCAATATCGCATTGGCCTTGCAGCAGTTAATGACCGAGTACGGACTTATCGACGGGACGAAAGAAGGATTTATTTATCCCGGCGCGGTCGTTTCCGATACCGGAGAACTCATACAGAAGAACAACAACTTCAAAGTGGTCACCGATAAGGTCCTTGTAACTGCGGGCGAAGTGAAGCTCAGCACTAAGGCGGGAGAAATGGAACTTACGACCGGGAACGATCTTGCGGCGGTGGCGCTGATTTCGAGAGATGATAAAGAGATCTCGAAGTCGTCGAAGCTGCTCCTTTATGCGATCGGACGTTCCTGCGCGAGCGGAATGGTATGGGAAGGAAAGAAGCTCACCTCTTTGGGAACGGCGCCGATGCTTTATGAAGACATAAAAGGAACGCTGTTTGTACCGTCCGAAGCAACGGGAATGAAAGCCTGGGGTCTCACGTCTGACGGAGAGCGTAAAGCCGAGGTCGCAGTAACGAAAGAGGAGAACGGATTCAAAGTAACTCTCGGCGGATACTGTTTCTACGAGTTAGAGGCGGAAGAGATCGTTGAAGAGTCGGACGTTGAGCCGTCCGGATCGAATTCCGGAACTACGCTTTGGATCATTATCGGAGCGGCGGCAGTCGTTGCGATAATTGCCGCGGTATTGGTTTTGACAAAGCGCAAGAAATAACCGTTGATCGAACACGTAAAACGAAATAAAAAAGCTCCCGGAATTAAATTCCGGGAGCTTTTGATATACCTTTTTATTCTTCGAAACAATTATACTGTGAAAGGATATATTTTCCGATCTCATATTTGAGTGCGACGGCTTTTTGTTTGATCTGAAGGGGAGCGTCGAGCAGTTTTTCGACCGGTTCACCGTTATAAGTCCAGCCGCTGCGCGAGACGGGCCAGCCGTTATGGGGTTTAACGATAGTACTTTCGAAAGTGAAGTAGCCCTTATAGCCGGAGTCGATAAGCCCCTGCATGATTGCGTCGAAATTACAGCTGCCCGTGAACGGAACCATGTGTTCGTCGCGTTCGCCGGCATTATCGGCGATATGCAAAGCGTAAAGATCGTCGCCGAGGGTCATAATGCTCTTATATTGGTCCATTTTACGCATATTCGCGTGGCCGGTATCCCAAACCGCATGGATAAGAGGATGGTCGGCGTACTCCAGAAATTCCTTCATATCGGCGCCGGAAGAAAAGATGAAAGAGAACGGGGCGTGCTGTTCGGGACCGTTTTCTATGAGGATATTGACGCCGTATTTTTCGGCGACGGGGAGGAAAGTGTTTAAGAATTCGAGGTTCTTTTTAAAGAATTCGGCATACGGAACGTCTTTTAACGGAGACGGATGTACGACGAGATTTTTTATTCCGATTTTTGCGCAGCATTCGATACAAACGGCGGTAGCGTGGATAAGCGCGTCGCGTTTTTCTCCGGGGATAAAATGCTCACCGTCTGGAGCGTGTGCCTGAACGAACTTGAGGCCGAGCTTTTCCGCGACGTCGGCGGCGTCGCATACGTCTTTCAGAACGGCGTTTTTATCTTTAAAGTAATCGAGCGGGTCATAGAGAGAAAGGTCGAGATATTTGAAATTCGTACCTTCAAACAGAGCGGTCGCCTCCGCCTTGGTTTTCGAATAAAAGCGAAAATCTGCTATAGTCGTGGCAAGTTTCATATTGACAAGTCCTTTCAAAAATTTATTTCAGAAGGCCGAAATTATTAAACGGAAATATCGTAACTAAAGCTTTACCTAAAATTTTATCTTTTGATATATATGGATTTTTCCAAAACCTGGCGTCGGCAGAGTTTGCACGGTTGTCGCCTAAAAAGAGGTAACAGCCTTCAGGAATGGCGAAAGATTTGGTTTCATGGGAATGATTTTTGACGTAATCTTCGGCGAGCGGTGTCGACGAACCGTTGATATAGACGGCTCCGTCGACTATATCGACTGTTTCGCCGGGAAGCCCGACCACTCTCTTGATAAGGGTTTTGTGGGTTTCCTCCGAATAAAAAACAATAATATCTCCGCGTTTTATATTATCCTTATCGACGAGTCGGGTGGAAAAGAGCCAGCTTTTTTCGGCGATAGTGGGGATCATTGAGCCGGTTGGGACGAATGCGACGAAAAACAGATATTCAATGATCGCCAATACGGCCAATATCTCTATACCGATAGGCAATATCCATTCATAAACGAAAGAGATTATTTTTGAGGAAAAGGTACCGGTTTTTTCATATGGATTAGAACCATCCTTTAATATATCTTGCATTGCAACTACTCCGTTCTGATTACTGCTTTAATTATATTACCTCGCCGCCTCGTTTTCAAGTGATAAATGATCAAAAATAAACATAAAATTGAGTAAGCGGAACAAGGCGGAAAACACGGGACGGTTACGGGGGTGGATTTGTGGCGGAAGACATAGTGAAAATAAACGGAGGCCCTAAGGTAGTGGAAAAATATTTTTTGACTGAGAAAAAGCCGAAGGACAGGATCAGGAGGATATTCATAATACAGTTGCTGCTTGTTATTGCGATATCAGCGAGCTTATATTTCGATCAAAATACGGAAAAAGAGCAAACAGAGACGGAAAGCAGCGAGCATTCGGATGGCGCGTCTTACGGTGAAGATATTGATGATATACGAAAGATATTTTTTCCGGATGAGAATGAAGATACGATAAACGTCAATTCGGCAAATATCGTTGTCAAAAAACTGAGCAGCGACGTTTCCGGAGCATACGAAAAAGATTTTGAGCCGCAGCGGCTGTTTTTGGCGTGAGATTCAGAGTTTACAATACGGATATGGAAATATCGGCAGTGTTTTCCGGAATTTTTACACTTGTTTTGATTTACTTCGGAGTAAGTTTCGCGTTCAGAGTATTGAGCGCGATAATGATACATGAAATCGGGCATTTGGCGATGCTGCTTTTGTTCGGCGAGGCGCCGAGAAAAATAACGATCGGAGCATTCGGAGTCAGGATAGAGAGAAGATACGAAGAAGCGCTGGGCAGTGCAAGAGAAATCGCGGTCTACGCGGCGGGGCCCGCGGCAAATTTGATCGCGGCGTTACTGTGGGCGGTTTTGGCGAAGGATACGAAAGCGGCGTTGATAAACGTCGTTTTGGCGCTATATAATTTGATACCCGTCGGAGAGTTTGACGGAAGGAATATATTGAAAAAATTGACGGAGATAAAAAGATGGAACTTTAACGCGGAGAAAACGGGAGAAAGGATTTCGATGACGCTCCTGATACTGCTTACGCTTTGCGGAGCCGCGGTACTTTTCGTTTACAAAAACCCGACTCTGCTGATAAGTGCCGGTTATATGACGTTCAGGGAGGTCAAAAACATAAAATTGAGGGCAAGAAGTTGAAAAAAAAAACAAAATGGGGTATTATAAAGAAAACTAGGAAGATTATATACATAATTTCGTTTTTGGATTTACGGAAGAAGATGTCTGCAGATTCAGGTGAAAGGTACGGTCAAAACTATGGATAAGAATTTACTTGAAGAGATCTTGCCGCTCGTACAGAAACCGGCAAGATATTCAGGCGGAGAAGTGGGACAAGTCGTAAAGGACAAAAATACCGTAGACGTGAGGATGGCTTTTTGTTTTCCCGACAAATACGAGGTCGGTATGTCTCATCTCGGAATAAAGATACTCTACGGAGTGTTGAATTCGATGGACGGAGTTTGGTGCGAGAGGGTTTTCGCGCCCGACGTCGATATGGAAAAAATGATGCGGGAGAAGGGGCTGCATCTTTATGCGCTTGAAAGCAAGGACGAACTTTCGGAGTTTGATTTTATCGGGTTCACGCTGCAGTATGAGCTGTGTTATACGAATCTTTTGAATATGCTTGACCTTGCGGGGCTTGAAGTCAGAGCGGACAAGCGAGGGGACGAGCTTAAGAATATCATCATTGCGGGAGGACCTTGCGCATGCAATCCCGAGCCGCTTGCGGATTTTGTGGATATATTTTCCATAGGTGAGGGAGAAGAAGCGCTGCCCGAGCTTATGGAATTATACCGTGAGGCGAAAAAAGAGGGGATAGGCAAGAGAGAATTTCTCAAAAGAGCGGTAAAATTAGAGGGATTTTACGTTCCGAGCTTTTACGACGTTGATTATAACGAAGACGGAACGATAAAAAGCATATCTCCAAAAGCCGGTACAAGCGCGCCGCAAACGATAAGGAAGAGGGTAATAAAAGATCTGGACAAGGTTTATTACCCCGATAAATTTATAGTGCCGTTCGTCGAAACGGTACACGACAGAGTCGCGCTTGAGGTCATGCGCGGGTGCATACGAGGATGCAGGTTCTGTCAAGCCGGATTCATTTACAGACCGTTAAGACAAAAGAGCAGTGCGACGCTGAACAAAAACGCGAAGGATCTTTGCTCGTCGACCGGATACGATGAAATCTCGCTTTTATCGCTCAGTACTAGCGATTATTCCGATCTGAACGATCTTATGGGGAGGCTGTTGAATTGGAGCGAGTCTAAAAAGATCGGGTTATCTCTGCCGTCGTTGAGGATAGATAACTTTTCCGAAGAGCTTTTACAGAAGATAGCGCGAGTAAGAAAAAGCGGACTTACGTTTGCGCCTGAAGCTGGTACGCAGAGGATGAGGGACGTGATAAATAAAAATATCACGGAAGAAGAGATAATGTCGACCTGTGCGATCGCTTTTGCGGGCGGATACAGCTCCGTAAAGTTATATTTCATGCTCGGACTGCCCTACGAAACGGACGAAGATATAGAAGGGATCGCCGTACTTGCGCAAAAGATAGTGGATTTATATTATTCCATGCCGGACAAGCCGAAGGGCAGAGGAGTCAGCGTAACGATAAGTCTTGCGAGTTTCGTTCCGAAGCCGTTCACTCCGTTTGAGTTTGAGCCGCAGGACACTATCGAACAGATCAGGGAAAAGCAGGCTTTGCTGAGGTCTAAAATAAAAAGCAAAAAGATAACGGTGAACTGGCACGAATCAAAAACGAGCGTACTTGAAGGTATCTTTGCGCGAGCCGACAGAAGGGTAGGCAAGCTTATAGAGACAGCTTGGAGAAAGGGTTGCAAATTCGACAGCTGGGACGAAAATTTCAGATATGATCTATGGGAAGAAGCGATATCGGAGACCGGTATCGACAAGGCGTTTTACGCGAACAGAAAACGTGATTACGGCGAGATCATGCCTTGGGAACACATAGACCACGGAGCGTCGAAGGAGTTTTTCATAAGAGAAAACGTCAAGGCGTCGAGAGGCGAAACCACCAAAAACTGTCGCGAAGGGTGCAGCGGATGCGGAGCGGACAAATTCGTTGACGGAAAGTGCAAGATGGGCGGAATAGTTTGCGCACCGGAAGAAACGTTTCCTGATAGTACGGAAGAACGCGAAGAAGAAAAGTCTGATTGCAGAGCCGTTTTCAGAAAAGAAGGCGACGCTAAATATATTTCGCATCTTGATTTGAACAGATGTTTTCAGAGAGCGATCAAGCGCTCCGGAATACCCGTCTGGTACACGGAAGGATTCAATCCGCATATATATCTTATGTTTTCGCTTCCGCTTTCTTTGGGATACGAGAGCGAGTATGAGACGGTGGATTTTCGTATAACCGAAAAAATGGATTACGAAGAGCTCAAAGAACGGCTGAACGGAAGCTTACCGGAGGGGATCAGGATCGTATCGGTCGCGAGACCGGTAAAAAAAGCGTCCGAGATCGCGTCCGCGCTCTATTCCGTTTCGATTTATTGCGATGATACCGAAAAAGTCAAAGCGCAGCTTTATCAATTTATCGAGAGCCCGGAAATACCCGTCGTAAAGAAGGGAAAAGGCGGAGAAAAGACGGTAGATATAAAAAAATATATGGAAATGAAAACGGTAAACTGTGACAGCGAGACCGTAAATTTTGAAATCGTATTGAGTGCGGGAACTGAGCAGAACATAAACGTCGGACTGTTTACGGACGCATTTTTGAAAACCTGCGGCGTGACGGCAAAGAGCGTATCGGTCAAAAGAAAAAAGATATACGATTCCGAAGGAAATTTATTCTGTTAGAATTAAAATAAAAATGTGATTGACGCTTGACATACCCGAAACGATAAGATATAATATTACTCGTTTCGGGGTATAGCGCAGTTTGGTAGCGCGCTTGGTTCGGGACCAAGAGGCCGGGAGTTCAAGTCTCCCTACTCCGACCATAACTGGACCGGTAATTGATACAATGTGTCGATTACCGGTCCGTTTCATTTTCTGCCGAAAAACCTTGTGAATAGGCTGTTTTTTGGAAAATAGCGGGTGCATTTGAGACTCTGTCAAAGGGTGAAAATGGGCCGCTTTTCTCCTTGATAGACTTGCCTTGGCGGTATCTGCAGGAGGCCCGTATCCTATCGTTTCAAAAAACGACTACCGTTTCACACAAAGAATGCCCGTGATGAGGACCGGCTGATCCCCGTCACGGGCTGTTTTGCTTTTCGGCATCAGAGCGTTTCCGTGACCTCTGTGCCGTTCTTGAAGCGGAATGCCATCCGGCCATCATGGTAGACCGTCACCCGGTCGATCAGGTTATTCCAGAAACGATCCGTGAATTCCAGCGGCAGCGTGGTGTCGATGGCTTTTATCTCGAACATGAAGCATTCCAGCACATCGACTTGAAAGCTTCGTGTGATTCTCAGTTTTTGCAGTTCATCCAGCCGATCCTGCGCCGCATGGTAACGCTCGACCAGCACATCGTATTTCCTGTTGTACTCATCCTGCGGAATGGCGGTGGTGGCGTTTTCGGCAATCCAGTTCGCCGTTTTGCCCTAAATGAACAGTTTGTATATCTCCCAAACGATCTCCGCCTCCTCTGGCACGATCTCCGGCAATCCGTCAGGCCCCTTGCGGTAGCCGAGGAAGGAATTTGTACGGCAGCGACACCTTCCCGTCCGCAAAGCATTTGCGCTGGCCCTATGTGACGTTTTCGGAAATGGAGCGACTCTCCTCTTGGACAAGGCTCGACATAATGGTGATCAGC
>JAGAEK010000005.1 GCA_017828835.1 Oscillospiraceae bacterium
AATGATAGCGCACCGCGGGTTAAGCGGTATTGAAAAGGAAAACACCAACGCGGCGTTTATCGCTGCCGGCAACCGCAGTTATTTTCGGTATTGAGACGGACGTACACAGAACCGCAGACGGTAAATTTGTTATTATCCATGACGATGTGACCGGACGTGTCGCGATCGACGACGTGGTGGTCGAGAAAAGCACCTTCGATACTTTGCGAAGCATTCTGCTTACAGATAAAGACGGCAAAACGGGCAGAGCAGATCTGCATATACCAACGCTGCTGGAATATATCAACACCTGCAAGCGCTACGATAAGATCGCAGTACTGGAACTGAAAAACGAATTCGAAAAGGACGATATAAAAAGAATTTGCGACGAGATCGGTTCTGTGAGTTATCTGGATCACGTGATCTTTATTTCGTTCGTTTTCAACAACCTTGTTAAGCTGCGTGAACTGTTCCCGCACCAGCCAGTTCAGTTTCTGACCGGTGCTTATGAAGACCGCTTTCCCGCACTGCTTCAGGAATACGGTTTTGACCTTGATATCATGTATACCGAGCTCAACAGGGAACGGATCGAAGACCTGCACGCTCACGGCGTCAAAGTAAACGGATGGACCTGCGACGACAAAGACGCAGCCGAAAAGCTCTGCGAATACGGTATTGATTTTATTACTTCAAATATTCTCGAATAAACTGCGGGAATAACACAAACGGACGGCTATATAGCCGCCCGTTGTTTTTTTGTGTAATATAGTGTTTTTTAATCATCAACACGGTAAAACTTAATAGACACTTATTAAATATCACTGGCATCCAATTTTTGCACAATTTTCAAAAGATCCTGTTGAAACCGAACGGCGGGAGTTTTCGTTTATTTATCGAGAGTTTTGTCGATAAAGGAATCAAGAGACTGTTTGTATTGCGCTCTGTCTTTCAGATACGACAGACCGTGGGGAGCACCTTCGATTTCTTTAAGCGTTACCATATCCGGATTTGCGTCGCGGATCTTTCGGCTCATTTCGATAGGAACGAAATTATCGCCGGTGCCGTGTATTATAAGTATCGGGACTTTCGTATGTTTAACGGCGTCGACGGAAGATGACGACAGTATGTTGAAACGTCCGAAGATAAAAGCGCTGAGGATAATAAACGGATACGTGATATAGCTGAGCTTCAGCAGATCTTTTGAAACCTTGCGGATTATATCGATCGGGCTCGAATACGGGCAGTCCGCCATTATTCCTTTCACGTTTTCCGGCAACGGCAGGTCGGACGCCATAAGCACCGTCGCCGCGCCCATAGAGATACCTTCAAGATAGATCGGCACGTCGTTTCCGTAAGTTTCGCAAACGTAATTTGCCCAGGATAAAACGTCTTTACGTTCGCGGATACCGAACGTGATCGTTGTGCCTTCGGATCTGCCGTGACTGCGCTGATCCGTCAGTATCACGTTGCCGCCTTTTTGAAGTGCAAGCTGCAGACCGCCGCTGAAATCTCGTATGCCGTTGCCGCGATAACCGTTAAACTGTATGAAAAACGGTGCGGACGGATCGCGGAGATAAAGTCTGCCGAAGAGGCGTTTGCCGTCGTAGGACGTTATATATATCTCCTCATAAGGGATCGTCAGGGCGGCGTCTATCAAAGACACCATTTCATCGTGGTAAGGATCGTAATCGGGTCCGGTCAGGACGTTGTGGGTAACGTCGAATCTTTTTCCGTTGTAAAACGCCGTGAAATAATAAGCAATAGAGAATGCAAGCGAAAAAACGCACAATCCCAACGCAATGTAAAGAACAATCATACCTTCGCCCTCTTTCTTTAGTTATGCTATCACAAAACCGCGGGTTTGTAAATACAAAAACCGCAGACTGTAACGGCCTGCGGTTTCCGGATAGCTGATTATTTTATGATTTTATATATGAGCGGTCTGGGCTCGGGCGGTTTATCTCCGAAAATGACGGCTTTGCGTATTTCGGCTTCCGCGGCGGGGATGTTTTCGGGCGAGGACGTGTGCAGGGTGCAGATGATATCGCCCTCTTTTACGAAATCTCCGGGTTTTTTATTCATGACGATACCGGCGGATGGGTCTATCACGTCTTCTTTCGAGGCGCGTCCGGCACCGAGGATCATTGCTGCGTGGCCGATCAGCTGCGCGTCCGTTCCCGTGATATAGTTGGTTTTATCGGATATGACAGGGTGTTTCAGCGGCGCAGACGGTAAAAGATCCGTGTTCGACAAACAATTCGCGTCGCCGCCCTGCGCGGCGATCCATTCTTTCATTTTTTCAAACGCGGAACCGTTTGAAACAGAGTCCGTAACGAGCGTACGCGCTTCCTCCGACGGTATTTTTCTTACCTGGCTTACCATTTCGGCCGCGAGCGTAAAGCAGACTTCACTCAATTCGTCGTTTTGTTTGCCTTGTATGACGCGGACGGCTTCCTTGACTTCGAGAGCGTTGCCGATATTCGAGCCGAGCGGTATATCCATGTTTGTCAGAACGGCCGTTACGTTTCTGCCGCAGCTTTTGCCGATCTTTACCATGGTTTCGGCGAGGATCCCGGCGTCTTCCGCGGTTTTCATGAACGCTCCGCTGCCGTATTTGACGTCGAGGACGATATTCTTTGCGCCGGCGGCGAGTTTTTTGCTCATTATACTCGAGGTCAGCAACGGTATGGATTCGATGGTCGCCGTTACGTCGCGCAGAGCGTAGAGTTTTTTATCCGCGGGAGTAAGATTTCCGGTCTGGCTTATCACGGCGATACCTGTCTTCTCCGCTGTTTTGATAAACTCGTCTTCCGAAAGGGAAAGGCGGTAGCCGGGGATCGATTCGAGTTTGTCTGCGGTACCTCCGGTGTGTCCGAGGCCTCTGCCGGACATTTTCGTAACGTATCCGCCGAGACTCGCGACGATAGGCGCGACGACAAGAGTCGTTTTGTCGCCCACGCCGCCGGTGGAGTGTTTGTCGGAAGTCAGATCGCCGAATCGGGAGAGGTCAAGAGTATCTCCGGAGTTTGCCATACATTTTGTCAGCGTTACGGTCTCGGCGTCGCTCATGCCGCGAAAATATATCGCCATACATAGCGCGGATGCCTGATAATCCGGTATTTCGCCACTGGTGTAGCCATCGATGAAAAATTTTATTTCCCGATCCGACAAAGGCAGACCGTCTCGTTTTTTCTGTATTATATCGCTCATTCTCATAGAAGGTGCCTCCGTTAAAGAGATTTATCGGGCGAGTTATTTTTGAATATCTTTTCCGAGGTTACAGGTGTAGAACCATTCGATGTTATCTCCGTCGGTTACTTTATATTTACCGCATCCGATCGAATCGGAGCGTCCGTTTACATAATAGACCCAGCCGGACCATTCGCCGAAATCGAATTCGTATATGTTTCCTATGCCTTTTACGTAAACGGCTTCGGCGGGACCTACGGTTTCGAGGTGGATCTTGTTTTGAGCCGCAGCATAGACCAAAACGTCGTAAACGGTGTCGTCTTTTTCGAAACCGATACTGACGGAGTCGAGAATAACGCCGTCGTCCGGGATATGTGCGGCGCTTTTGTCCTTTATGGTATCGCAGCGGATCGAAATCGTTACGGTCCCTATCACGTCGGTTTTTGAAGTGTGGGAATTATAATAACTTTCCGGGGACTGGACGTTCGTCAGCAGTACGGCGACGATCAATCCGAGAGCGATAAAGAAAGTTAAAAGATAATTTTTGACGTTTTTGTTTTTTTTCAGAAGTAAAACGACGCAGACGACTGCAAATGCCGCGAAAACGATCGTAATAGCGTAAAACTTATAAGAACGGGCGGGTGGTGTTTGCGGCAGGTCGTCGCTCGGCTGAGAGGATTCCGAGGTTTGAGAGGCGTCGCCGTTCGGCTGAGAAGATTCCGAAGTTTGAGAGGCGTCGTCGCTCGGCTGAGAGGATTCCGGAATTTCGGGGACGGGATCCGTTTTTTCGAAAATATACAGCCCGGATTTGCCGGCGGACATCCTCATATAAGAGACGAGCGAATAAAAGACCTGTACCGTTGCGATGCCGCTGCGCTCTTCACCTTGTTTATGGCAAAAGCTTCCGTCGTCTAAGCGGTAATTTTCGAGAACGTCGATCAGATTTTTACCGTTTTTGATAAAGCGTTCGTCGGTTTTGCAGTCGATACCCAAAGAAGACAGCGCGACCAGGACCTGCGCTGCGCTTTCGGCGTTTTCGACGCCGTAGCTTGCGAAATCGCCGTCCTGATTTTGTTTAGCTGAAAGAAAATCGAGCGCGGTATCGACGGCTGAGCGGGTTTTGGGGTCGGCGCCGTAAAAAGGTGCGAGACACTGTATCGCCATGGCGGTTATATCGACGTCACCGTAAGAGCCCATGATGCTCCAGCCGCCGTCGGGGTGTTGAAGAGACAGTATAGTCTCTTTTACTTCCGACGCGGAATATTCCGCGCTTTCATAGCCGTTATTTAGCAGGTGCAGTCCGAAGATCCAGGAGGTGATACCCTGCGTTCCGACGGCGTCGGCGACGGTATTGCCGATATAGGAACTGTCGGAGCCGACACCGATCAGAACGATAGCGTATTTTTCTCTCGAAGACGCCGAAGATATCTCCGTTTCCGCAAGATACCGTTCAAGCGCGTTTCTGTAACCGGAAAAATCATAGTTTCCGTATTGGCAAAACGCTAATGCGTACCACTCGTCGGAACCGGGAGTTTTCGCAAGTACGTTATCGATATATTGCTGTACCGAGTCGGAGCCGGTCGCGCTCAGCTTATAGGCGATCACACCGTCGATAAGAGCCTGTTCTTTGGCGGCTCCGTCCTGTGCCGCGAACGCCGGTTCAAATAAAAACAGGACCGCGGCAACAAAGGATATGACAGCTTTGAAAAATTTATTTTTCATAAAATTTTCTTTTCGAAATACCGAAAACCGTTAATGCGCAGGCTGACATGATGATTATGCCGATAAGGACGTTGCCGTTGTCACCGGTGTTCGGCGACTGGTTTTCGGTAACGGTCAGTTTGCAGACGGGAGAAACGAGGAGCTGAGAGTCGGAACCGGCGCTGACGGTATAGGTCCCGGCTTTTTTGATTTCAATAGTAACTTTGCCGTCTTTATCGGTCTTGAATTCGGTTTTTTCACCGTTTAAGGTGATGAAGGCGTTCTCGACCGGAAGAGTAAGAGTATTGTATTGCTCGTCAAAACCGATCGCGGAAAGAGTCAATTCGAGTTTGTCTCCGAGTTTTATCGACGCGGTGTTTTTGTCGAACCAGGAATAAGCGTCGGACCAGGAGACGGGATCGGTGTAGACGAAAGCGGTGATGAAATCGCCGGATTTTATCTCGTCGCCGAGATTCCAGGCGGCTGCGTTGTTGACGTAGTATCCGCAGCTGGAGGTTTCCGCGCCCCAAAGTTTTGTCAGCGACAGTCCGTATGCAGGGTCCAGGACCGAGCCGTAGCCGGCCTCGGCACCGCCTTCGTATTTGGCTTCGTGTGCTGAGAACAGAGCGTCGTTTATCGTCAGCTTTCCGTCGCCGTCTTTGTCAGATACAGTGATTTTTTCCTGCGCCAAGGCGAGTTTGCCGTCTTTGTCGGAAATCGTTACGAATACGTCTGCGGTCTCGGTTTGTGCGTAAGCGAGCGCAAAAGAGCAGCTCAGGGCGATTACAAGAGCAAGGAGAATGGATAGTGTTTTTTTCATTTTTGTTTACCTCTTTTTCTATATTTTATTTTTATTGCGAACTATGAATAAACCATGTTTGATTTTGATACGGTCGAGCTTTTCACCGATCGGCCTTGAGAGTAAAAGCAGGAATATGACGTTTGAAACGGCGTATTCTGCGGTCAGCGGGAGGGAGAAAACGACGGCGGCGGAATACCGCGAAAGGTTAAAAGTATCGTCCGCCCAGACGGTCGTCCATATATCCATGGTCAAGGAGAACAAAGCGCCTGCGATTATGCCGGCCAGACACAGCAGAAGTTTGTTTTTTTTGAGCGGCTTTGCAAACACCCCCGCAAGAAACCCGATAAGACCCCAAGCAAACATTTGAAAAGGAGTCCAAGGTCCCTGGCCGAAATAGAAATTCGAAACGACCGCCGACAGACTGCCGACGACGAATCCGGCCTCTTTGCCGAGACATATCGCGGTTATTATGGTTATCGCCGTGATGGGTTTGAATCCGGGAAGCCAGGAAAAAACGAATCTGCCGACGGCGGAAAGAGCGATCAAGACCGCGAGTACGGAAAGTTCTTTCGATGAATTTTCCTTTTTTTCGAAAGAATAGAATATCGGTATCAGCGATAGGATGACAACCAGAGCAGAGAGGTATGCGAAATACTTTTCTTTGAAAACAGCGACTCCGACGACGATCAAAGCAGGTATTACGATAAGGAGAATACCTATAGTAAGAAGATTTTTCGTTTTCATGAGTTTTGTTCGCCTCCGCCGTTCAGTTTGCAGAGAGCGGCTACCTCTTCACAAAGGATCGCTTTCTTGAAATAACCTCTCGCGATGCGGTTTGCGGCGGTAGTATAGAAGCTGTTTTGGTCGAAAAATTCCGTCGGAGTATTTTCGGAGACGATCGCACCGTCGAAGAAAAGTCCGCACCGATCGGCGTTTTCAGCCGCAAAATCGACGTCATGAGTTACCGTTATCACGGTGACTGAGCTGTCTGTCATCGTTTTTATTATATCGGCTATAACCTTTTTACCGCCGACGTCAAGAGCTTTTGTCGGTTCGTCGAGAAGCAGTATACTGGGCTCGGAAATAAGCACCTTTGCAAGCGCGGCTTTTTGCTGTTCTCCGCCGCTCAAATCGTAGGGATGGCAGCCGAGGATGTTTTCGATATGCAGCAGCTCGGATATTTCGCCGATCTTTTTGTTTGTATCGGCGGCGGAAAGACCGAATGCCGCGGCTGATTTTTCAAGGTCCTCGGCAACCGTTTTATGGAGAAAAAGCAGTTCGGGATTTTGAGGAAGAACGGCGATATTTTTATAGTAAAGCGAGTTACCGCGATATTTTTCGGCGGGTTTTCCGTTTATCAGAACTTTGCCGCAATAAGGTTTCAAAAGTCCTGCAATTATACCTATCGTCGTCGTTTTTCCTGTACCGTTCCCGCCTAAAATACAGAAATGTTCGCCCTTGAATACCGAAAAACTTGCGTCTTTGAGTATATCGGGAAGATTTTTTTCATACCTGAACCAAACGTTTTTCAGTTCTACCGTTTTTTCGGGAGAGTGATCGTAAGATCTCTGCGGCAGAACGTCGACGTCGTTTCGAAAGTTTTCGGATAAAAAGCGTCTGCCTTCTTTTATGTTTAGCGGACAGACGTCGCCGCTTTGCAGCATACAGTATATCCTTGCCGCTGCGGGTTGGGCGCGAGCGAGCGTATGAGACGGATTTTTTCTGAAATATTCGGCGAAAGCTCTCGGGTCGCCGGAAAATTCGAGCTTACCGCCGTTCAACAGCAGAACTTTATCGGAAATCGACAGTATTTCCTCTAAATTATGCTCGGCGATAATGACGGTAAGACCGAGTTCTTTGTTTAAATTTTGAAGTATGTTCAGAAAATCGGAAGCGGCTACGGGATCGAGCTGTGCCGTGGGTTCGTCGAGTAAAAGAAGTTTCGGCTGCATGACCAAGACCGAGGCAAGGTTGAGCAACTGTTTTTGTCCGCCCGACAATTCCGACGTTTTTTTATAAAACCAGTCGTTTATACCGAAAAAATTCACAGTTTCCGCGACTCTGCGGCGTATGACGTCGGTCGGGACGCCGAGATTTTCGAGTCCGAAACAAAGTTCGTGCCATACGGTATCCGTCACCACCTGATTTTCGGGGTTTTGCATTATAAAACCGATCTCTGACGCACTGAGTCTGTCACTGAGCAAGTCGGCGTTTTTGCCGTTATAAATTATTTCGCCGCTTATATCGCCGTAGGGAGCGATCTGTTTTTTCAACAATTTGAGCAAGGTCGTTTTACCGCAGCCGGATTCGCCGCAAAGTATGCAAAACTCGCCTTCATTTACGGAAAAACTTATATTTTCAAGAGCGTTGGTTGTAGCTTCGGGGTATGTGAAACTCAGATCTTTGATCTCAAGTAATGCCATTTGATATCCTCCCTCACGCTTAAGATAAACGGTAAAAAGCAAAGAAACGAAAACATGCAGACCGATAAAACGACCGGAAGACCGAATGCCGGGAATACGGTCGACGGATAAAAGACGAAGGTCGTACCGGGTTTCGATAAAAGGAATATGATCAAAGCATCGGCAAGAGTTATCAAGAGCAGGACCGCGGCGTCGGACAAACGAAACCGGTAAAGAGAATAACTGCTTCTGCCTTTCAGTCCGTAGCCGCGCGCTTTCATGGAAGCGCCGACGTCGATGGCGGATTCAAGCCCGCGTGAGATCAGCACCGAATAAATGCCGAGAGTCGATTTCACATTGTCGAACCAACTGTCGCCTGAAAAAAGCCCCAGAGTTTTTTGGGCGTTACGGATCTTTTTCGAATCATCTCTGAACCGCGGTATAAAACGGAAAACGATCGAAAGCAAAACGGACAGTTTCGGCGATATTTTTGCCGACAAACAGAGCCATTTGTCGTCGGTTATTACGGCATTGAACGAT
>JAGAEK010000024.1 GCA_017828835.1 Oscillospiraceae bacterium
GAGAAGGAGGGTTCTTTCATGAAATTGGTTTTGGCAATAGTATCGAATGACGACGGTTCAAAAGTTTCTTCAGCGTTGACGAGAGAGGGCTTTGCCGTAACAAAGCTTGCGACTACGGGCGGATTTTTAATGTCCGGAAATACGACGTTTTTAGTCGGCGTTGAGGACGAAAAGGTAGATCAGGTGATAGAGGTAATAAGTAAACACAGTTGTAAAAGGACCCAGATAGCGCCGAGCGTCTCATACGGAGCGGAGATGTACAACGCTATGCCGATCGAGGTAACTGTAGGCGGAGCGACTATATTCGTGCTTAATATTGACAGATTTGAAAAAGTATGATAAGAATGACGCAATATGGGATTTGAAAAAAACGGTTTGTATCTTGACGCGAGCAGAAAAAAAGTATTGGCTATAGCAAAGGCCGGAAGAGACGATCCTCTTGACGGGGGAAATACTGTCAAGAGCTTTTGTCATGCAATACTTTTAGAAGGCGAGATCGGTAGCGGGAGATATACTGCGGCGAAACTCGCGGCGAGCGAAAAGCTTGACTGCGGCAGAGAGGACCTGATAATGCGCGGGATATATCCCGACGTTATAACGATCGAGCAGGAGAAAGGGATAATTTCGGTGGACAAGATCCGCGCGATGAAAGCCGATGCCGCGATATTACCGAACGAGGCCGAGGGAAAAGTTTATATAGTCAGAGACGTTCAGAATATGACGGCACAGGCGCAGAACGCTTTTTTGAAATTACTTGAAGAGCCGCCGAAAAGAGTTTCTTTTATACTTACGGTCGACAACAGAGCAAAGCTTTTGGAGACGATAGTTTCAAGAGTCGCAGTTTTGAGGATAGACAATTTCACTCCGGAAAAATGTGCCGAAATACTTAAAAACAAATACGGTCCCAAAGAAGGGATCGACGAGTTGAGCCGTGTTTTTGAAGGAAATATAGGTAAAACGGAACAGGCGCTCAAGGACGGAAAAAATCTTGAGATGCTTGATACGTGTGTGGATTTGATAAACAGTATTTTTGCGTCCGGAGGATGGGAAGGGCTCGAACTGCTCTCGGGATTTGAAAAAGACGACGAAAGGTTTACGGCGTTTCTTGAAATGCTTAAGACGCAGTGCATAAAATTTGCCGTTGAGAAATCAAAAGGGAATTCGGATGTCAGAATAAACAGATTGGTAAGGAGCGACCATTTGCTGAAAATAGCGGAGATAGCGGAAGAGACAAAGAACGACGTGGAACAGAACGTCAGATACCCGCTGCTGCTCGCGACTTTTGCGGCGAAACTGAGGAGAGTCAAAACATAGTTTTTACGAAAACGAATTGAAAGGAAAATATAAGAATGGCGGAAGTAATAGGAGTAAAGTTTAAAGACGTCGGAAAAAGTTACTATTTTGATCCTGAGGGAGTAAAAGTCGAAGAAGGAACGTGGGTGGTAGTAAAAACGGCGAGAGGCGAGGAATGCGGTATAGTTGCGATAAGCAACAAGGAAGTCAGCGAGGAAGAGATAGTCAAGCCGCTTAAGAGCATTGTCAGGATAGCAACAAAAGAAGATATCGCAAGGATGGAAGAAAATAAGGAAAAAGAGAAACAGGCGTTTGAAATATGCGAGAAGAAAATCGCGGCACACAAGCTTGAGATGAAGCTTGTGGACGTTGAATATACGTTTGATAACAGTAAGATACTGTTTTATTTCACGGCGGACGGGCGAGTCGATTTCAGAGAGATAGTCAAAGATCTTGCGTCCGTGTTCAAAACGAGGATCGAGCTCAGACAGATAGGCGTCAGGGACGAGGCGAAAATGCTCGGCGGTATCGGCATATGCGGAAGGGAGCAATGCTGTTCGTCGTTTTTGGGAGATTTCCAGCCGGTCTCGATAAAAATGGCGAAAGAGCAGGGACTTTCACTGAATCCGGCAAAGATTTCAGGTACTTGCGGAAGATTGATGTGCTGTTTGAAATATGAGCAGGACGTTTACGAGGATCTGTTGAAAAATACTCCGAAGATAGGAGCTTATATAGAGACGCCGGACGGAAGAGGGATCGTAGAGGATATGAACGTGCTCACCGGGAATCTTGTCGTAAGGCTTGATAAAAACAAGGAAGGCGCGCCGAAGAATTATTTTAAAGGAGAGGTCACGATAATAAAGGATGCGCAGATAAGCGTTGATAAGTCGGACGCAGAAGAATTGAAGGAATTGGAATAATTTTTTCAGATAATGAAAAATACTCTTGATATTTGCGCTGACTGTGATAGAATAAAAGTAACAATAAAGCGGAGGTGTAAAAAAATGCCGTATTCTATTTCTGAAGATTGTATTGAATGTGGAGCTTGTGCTGCTGAATGCCCGGTAGAAGCTATAACTCCCGGAGACGGAAAATACGTTATAGATCCCGATAAGTGCATTAGCTGCGGAGCATGCGCCGGAACTTGTCCTGTAGGGGCTCCTCAGGAGAAGTAATTTCAGTAACTGACAGCGGAGACGGAGTCAGGATCGTATCTGTTGAAGAGAGCGATTTCTGAACCGTCTTTTGTTGTATAAGCAGACGGAGAAAATTTATGGAATACAGAATAGAAGAAATAGGCGGAGGAGTCAAAGCGTGCATATCGAAAGAGCATACTTTCGGGACGGACGCCGTATTGCTTGCTGATTTTGCGAAGATAAAAAGAGGAGAGACGGTGTGTGATCTCGGGAGCGGGTGCGGAATAATCCCGCTTTTGTGGAGCCGTATGTACGAGCCGCTGAAAATGTACGGGATCGAAATAAACGCAGACGCCGTCGGACAGATGGAGAAAGCGGTCGAGGTAAACGGATTAGAAGAAAAATTTTTGCCCGTCCATGCGGATATGAGAAATTTGCAGGATAAGACGTTATACGGGAAAATGAACGTCGTGAGCTGCAATCCGCCGTATTATACGCTGAAAAGCGGAGCGGTAAGCAGCAAAGAGAGCAGAAGAATGGCGAGAAGCGAAGCGGAATGTACTATGAGCGACGTCTGTGATATAGCGTCAAAATTGCTCAAATACGGCGGAAGATTCGTTATGTGTCAGAAGCCGGAGCGGCTTACCGATGCGCTTGAGGAAATGAGAAATCACGGGATCGAGCCGAAGAGGATGAGATTTGCAAAACAGAGCACCGACAAAAGACCGTGGATTGTTTTGATAGAGGGGAAGCGCGGCGGCGGAAAGGGCTTGAAGATAGAATCGGATCTGATTACCGGCAAAGACGAAAACGGAGAATATTTTTCGGAGATGAAAAAAATATACGGTATCGGAGGAGATTTTGAATGAGCGGAAAGTTATATATCGTAGGAACTCCGATAGGCAATATGGGAGATATGAGTCCGAGAGGTATCGAGGTGCTGTCGGGAGTAGATTTCATTGCGGCGGAAGACACGAGAGTGAGTTTGAAACTGCTTAATAAATTTAACATAAAGAAGCCGCTTGTGAGCTGCCACGAACACAACATAAAAGAACGCAGCGAACAGATAACCGAAAGGATAATTGCGGGCGAGAGCTGCGCAGTCGTGACGGACGCCGGGATGCCGTGCATATCCGATCCGGGAGAAGAATTGGTAAGAAGCTGTGCCGAGAAAGGGATAGAGGTCTGCGTCATACCGGGAGCGTGTGCGGCGATAGCGGCGCTTGCGGTGTC
Organism: Oscillospiraceae bacterium; assembly: GCA_017828835.1. GTDB lineage: Bacteria > Bacillota > Clostridia > Oscillospirales > Ruminococcaceae > RGIG8367. Next base: position 3,663 of record JAGAEK010000024.1, read on the forward strand.
CGGACTTGCGACGGCGAAATTTTGTTTTGAAGGTTTTTTGAATTCTGACGGGAAGCTGAGAAGAGACCGATTAAAAGAACTTGAATATGAAAAAAGAACAATGATATTTTATATGCCTCCGCACAAAATGCTTGAGATGCTGAAAGATATGGAAAAAGCGTTCGGTGACAGAAAGATCAGTATTTCGCGGGAGATAACGAAGATACACGAAGAAGTCATAAGAACCACGCTGAAAAAAGCGATAGAAAGGTACGTCGGGGAAAATCCGAGAGGAGAATACGTGATCGTGGTCGAGGGCGCGAAAGATAAAATGCCGACGGAAGAATTGGATTTTGACAGTGCGGTAAAACTTGTGAAAGAACGGATAGAAGCGGGCGTAGGCGCGTCGGCGGCGGCGAAAGAGGTCGCGGAGCTGAGCGAAGGAAAATTCAGGAAATCCGAACTTTACAGTGCGGCAGTGAAAAAATAGACAAATAAAAAACGCATCCCGGATTTAAAACACGGGATGCGTTAATTTTTTGTTTAATTAAAGCGCGAGCGTTTCGGCGATAGTCATAAGTTCGTCATCGAACGGTTTCGTCATATTCAGAGCTTCGAGGATATCGAGATCAATGATTTTATCATCGCGTACGACGACGACTCTGTTTCCGATACCTTGTTTGAGAAGCTGTACGGCGTGATATCCCATGCAGCTTGCGACGACTCTGTCGCGAACGGTCGGACGTCCTCCGCGCTGAACGTGTCCGAGAACGGTGGCACGGGTCTCGACGCCGGTCTTGCTTTGGATATATTTCGCAAGTTCGAACGAATCGTAGTCAACGCCTTCCGCTTTAAGAACGAGAAAATGCTGTTTTCCCATTTTCAGAGCGAAGTTTATTTTTTCGATGATATCTTTGTCGAGATCGAACGGACGCTCGGGGACTAAGATCGCAGTAGCGCCGCAGGCGATACCGGCATA
>JAGAEK010000025.1 GCA_017828835.1 Oscillospiraceae bacterium
ACTTCCATCGTAGCGGTCGGGCAAACCGAGCGGGCCCCGAGGAAGAAAGAGGTGTAACCGGAGATAACTTCCGCGTAGGTGTAAGCGCCGACGTAACCGATCTTGGCTTCTTCTTTAGTGAATTCGCCGTTATCGATCATTTCGTTGAGCTTCATACCTGCAGCGATACCGGCGAGGTATCTGCCTTCATAGATGGAAGCGAACGCATTGTGGAAGTTGGGAAGATCCTCGGTGTGAGCCTGCGTGCCGGTTGCGTGGCAGAATTCAACGTCCGGGAACTCTTCAGCAGCCTGAATAAGGAATTCCTCGTGGCCGAAGCTGTCGGCGAAAATGAGGGAGCAGCCCTGGTTTACAAGGTCAGCGGCAGCTTCATAGCACTCGTTTCCTTCGGGGATCGGCACCTTTTCAAGATAGGTGACGCCGAGTTTTTCACAGGCAGCTTTAGCGCCTTCCATGAAGTTGCGGTCGTAGGTGGAGTTCTGGTCGTGGAGGTAAATGAAACCGAATTTCAGTTCCTCATCCTGACCTTCTTCTTTGCTTTCGGATTCAACGGGTTCAGCCGACTGATCCGGATTCTGCGATTCCTGCGGTTTGTTCTCCTCATTGTTACAGGAAGCGAGAGCGATGCAGAGCGAGAAGACCATCGCGAGCATCAAAATGATCGAGAGTACCTTTTTCATTCTTTTTCTCCTTCAAAGAATTGATTTATGTAATAAAAATTACATACGGATTGAGTGCCGAACTCAGCGGCGGAACGTTATGCCGGATTCAGACATCGATTCGATAACGGCGAGAGATTCAACTCTTATGCCTTCGCTTCTCAAACGGTCGCCGCCTCCCTGAAATCCTTTTTCGATCTCGATAGCGGCTCCGACTACGGATGCGCCGGCGTCTTTAACGATCTTTATCAGTCCGCGGAGAGCTTCCCCGTTCGCAAGAAAATCGTCTACTATGAGTACGTTGTCGTCCGGTGAAATGTATTCGGCGGAAATGGTCGCTTTATAATCGTTGCCGTGTGTATAAGAGTGGACCTGAGCAAACAGCACAGCCCCGTCAACGTTTGACGTTCTGCTTTTTTTTGCAAATACCAGCGGGACGCCGAATTGAATCGCGACGGCAAACCCGAACGCGATGCCGCTTGCTTCTATGGTCAGTACTTTTGTGACGGACGTGTCAGAAAAAAGAGAGAACACTTCTTTGGCCATTTCAACAGTAAAAGAAGTATCTATTTGCTGATTGATAAAACCGCCGACTTGAAGAATATCTCCGTCGAGGACTCGGCCGTCGAGCAAGATCCTATCTTCAAGCGCTCTCATAATCGACTCCTCCGAAACAAGAAAACAAAAAGCAGCCGGGAAATCAGCTGCTCAATATAATACGAATGAAAAAATGAAACCAATAGTCACAGCTTTGGCGCTGCGGTAGAAACGATCGGGCCATTCATCCGAAAATATATTGGCAACATATTACGTATATATGGTATCACATCGCAAAGTCAAAGTCAACCGCAAGAATGAATTTTTTCCGACAATTTTCATCTTTTATTATATCCGAAAATTGTTACATTTGCCGTCCGAATCATGGTTTCACCACAAGATATTGTGGTAAGAGTACCCCTCCCTAGTCGGGAGGGGTACGTTTTTCAGAACATAGTGACCTGATCTGATTTAGGTAATGAAGAAGTTACGCCGTTTTTGTCCAGAACTTCCAGGACTGCCTTCGTTACGCCGGATTTCATTTTGAGATCTTCTATTGAGAAGACCTCACCCGAGTCTCTTGCGGTTGCAATACTGTCTGCTGCTGACGTACCCACACCGGGAAGTGAGTCGAAAGGCATACGTATGGAACCGTTTTCCGGAATAAATCTGTGCGCGTCTGATTTTTTAAAATCGACCGGAAGGAATCTGTAACCTCTTTGCATGCACTCGTTGACGAGCGCCAAAGCATCAAGCGTGTCGTTTTCTTTTGCCGTTGCCTCTTTACCGAGTTTCGATATTCTTGAAATTTCATAGTTGACAGCGGAAAGGCCGCCTGAAACTATTTCGCCGTTGAATCCGTCGGGCGCGGCTGTGAAATAAGCGGCGTAGAAAGCCGTCGGATAATAGATCTTATACCATCCGAGACGCAATGCGTCCATAACGTAAGCGGCTGCGTGTGCTTTGGGGAACATATATTTTATTTTTTTACACGACTCGATATACCAATCCGGGACGCCGTGATCTTTCATTACGGATTCAAATTCCGGCGTGAGACCTCTTCCCTTTCTGACGTCTTCCATTATTTTGAAAGCAACGAAATTATCGAGTCCGAAATCATGGATAAGCGTGAGCATGATGTCGTCACGGCACCCTATAACGTCTTTAATCGTACAAGTGCCCGAACGGATCAGTTCGTCGGCGTTTCCTATCCATACGTTCGTTCCGTGAGTAAGACCCGAGATCTGAAGAAGGTCGGCAAAACAGGACGGTTTTGATTCCATGAGAACGCCTCGGATGAATCTTGTTCCCATTTCCGGGAGTCCGAGTGTTCCGGTATCGCTGTTTATCTGCTGCGGAGTAACGCCGATCGGATCGGTGGACGTAAATAGTTTGTATACCGCTGGATCGCTCATTGGAACGTCGAGAATATTTGTTCCGGAATATTCTTCCAACCGTTTATACTTTGTCGGAATATCGTGGCCGAGAATATCCAGTTTAAGTATAGTATCGTGCAGATATTTGAACTCGAAGTGCGTGGTTATAATTGATGAATCGGCGTCGTCTGCGGGATGCT
>JAGAEK010000026.1 GCA_017828835.1 Oscillospiraceae bacterium
AGTCCGTTCAAAAGGTTACTCTCGACAACCTCTTCTCGCAAATTACGGAAGGCGAGATCAAAGAACTTCCGATCGTTGTCAAAGCCGACGTTCAGGGCTCCGTTGAAGCGGTCAAACAATCTCTCGAAAAACTCTCAAACGACGAAGTCCGTGTCAAAGTCATACACAGTGCCGTCGGCGCTATATCCAAATCTGACGTTATGCTGGCAAATGCTTCAAATGCCATTATTGTCGGCTTTAACGTAAGACCTGACCCCGTTGCGCGCGACGACGCTCACGCGGAAGGCGTCGATATCCGTCTCTACCGCATTATTTACGACGCCATTGATGAAATAAAATCCGCTATGAAGGGTATGCTTGCTCCGAAATACCGTGACGTTGACCTCGGCCGTGCCGAAGTACGCCAGGTCTATAAAATCTCCAACGTCGGCGCAGTCGCCGGCTGCTACGTCCTCGAGGGCAAGATCACACGCTCTGCGAATATACGTATCGTCCGCGACGGTATTATCGTTGCCGACGACAAGCTCGACAGCCTTAAACGCTTCAAGGACGACGTCAAAGAAGTCGCTTCGGGATACGAATGCGGTATCTTGCTGCAGAAATTCTCCGACGTTAAAAACGGCGATATCTTCGAGGCCTACGAAGTCGAAGAATACCGCGATTGATCTTTATCTCTCGGCGCGCCCGCAAAGCCCTCCGGGCTTTGTCCCGGTTTTCCCCTCAACTTCCCTCTCCTTTACGGGTCTTTTCCGAAAACCGGTAACAACGCGAAAAAATCGCGTTGCGGGCGCGCCTGCAGAGACTGAAATTGTATATTTTGAAGTTATTATACTGAGAGTATAATTTAAAACATAAAAAATAAAAGAAAAAACCGAAAACAAAGGATATTGATATGGCAAATTACAAATTAGCAAGAATGAACGAAGACGTAAAACGGGAATTATCCGATATTATGGGAAAACTCAAGGATCCGAGAATAAGCGGATTTTTGACGATAGTAAAAGTCGAGTTGTCAAGAGATTTGTCTTATTGCAAGGTATACGTCAGTTCGATCGACGGTTACGAATCGGCGGAAAACGCAGTAAAAGGGCTGGCTTCCGCATCGGGATACATCAAACGCGAACTCGGTCCGAAGCTCGGTTTCAGAAAAATGCCGGAATTCAAATTCATTCCCGATAATTCCGCAGCAGTAAGCGCGGAGATATTCAAAAAACTCAAAGATATCGAATCTTCCGAAAAAGAGGAGCAAAAATAATGCAGATAACTCTTGAAAAAACCTGCGAATTACTCTCAAACTACGACAATATAAGAATAGTATGCCATAAATTCCCCGACGGAGACACTATCGGTTCTGCGTATGCGTTATGTATGGCTCTGCGCAAACTCGGAAAAACTGCCGGAGTTTTTTGTGTTGATGAAATATCTCCGAAATTCGCCTATTTTACAGACGCCTGCCCGGAAATCGATTTTGAAATACAAAAAAACGTCTGCGTCGATGTCGCCGACCGCAGTCTTATCGGTACTGATATCGAAAAAATCGACCTGATTATCGACCACCACGCGTCCCACCGTGAATTCAGCGACAATCTCTACCTTAAAAATAACGCGTCAAACGCGGAAAATATAATAGATATCATAAATATACTCGGAGTAGAATGGGACCCCGCAATGGCATCCGCCGTATATACCGGTATTTCGACCGATACCGGGTGTTTTCGTTTCCCGAACACGACACCTGCGTCTCTGCGTGCCGCTGCAGATATGATCGAGCTCGGAGCAGAGTCTTCAAAAATAAATACCGCCTTTTTTGAAACAAAATCAAAAATAAGGATAGAAGTCGAAGGCAAATTACTTAACGGTATCGAATATTTCTTCGACGGCCAGGTCGCTTTCGCATATATCGGAGACGACATTTTGTCGATCGACGGTATCACGGAAGACGACCTCGACGGTATCAGCTCTTTACCGAGAGCCATTGAAGGCGTTAAAGTCGGCGCTACCTTAAGAAAACGTCCGGACGGTTATAAAATCTCCGTTCGTACAGATTCTGTCATAAACGCATCGGCTATCTGCGAAAAATTCGGCGGCGGCGGACATAAAGGAGCTGCCGGATGTAATATAAACGCTGATATAGATAAAGCAAAATCTCTTCTTCTCGACGCTATAAAGGATCAGTTATGAACGGTATAATTTTTCTGAACAAGCCCGCCGGCTTCACCTCCTTCGACGCCGTGGCAAAGATGAGAGGTATAACGAAAACACGCAAAATCGGCCATGGCGGTACTCTCGATCCGATGGCGACCGGAGTTTTACCGATATTGCTCGGTACCGCCGCAAGAGTCTGCGACATCGTTCCGGAAACAAACAAAAGATATACCGCGCTTATCCGCCTCGGTATCACAACCGACACGCAGGATATAACGGGAAAAATTTTGTCGACCTCCGACCTTACCGTGACCGAAGCCGATATCCTTTCCGTTTTGCCGCAATTTACCGGGAATATCTCCCAAACACCCCCTATGTACTCCGCCGTCCGTGTCGGCGGAAAAAGACTCTACGATCTCGCGAGAAAAGGGCTCGAGATCGAACGTCCGAAAAGAACGATCGATATCAGATCCCTCGACCTTTTGAAAATATTTCCCGAAAAAAACGAATTTATCTTGGACGTTCGTTGTTCCAAGGGCTCCTATATCCGCACCCTTGCCGCAGATATCGGCGATACTCTCGGCTGCGGCGCTGTTCTCGCTTCTTTAACAAGGACCGAGGCGTTCGGATATTCTCTTGAATCCTGCCACAGTTTTCAAGAACTTGAAGAAGCCGCCGCAAAAGGAACTCTCCGACAATTTTTGATCGGAGTCGATAATCTTTTCTCCTTCTCTCCGCAATACGTCCTATCTGAATACGACTCAAAACTCCACCTCAACGGAGTGCATATAAACCTTTCGCGCCTTTCAGATTTCCCGGAAACCGACGGATTTATCCGTATATACGACGGATCCGGCAATTTTTTGAGTCTTTCGGAAATCGACCGCGATCTTCAGCAACTCAAACCCGTAAAATACTTTTTTGTCAGAGAAATCAATAAAAAATCCACAAAGATCAAGGATGTTTTTTATGAGTAATTCAGACAAAATGAAAAATAATATAAATCAAAAACCTGCCGCCGTAGCTCTCGGTTCGTTTGACGGAGTTCATATCGGGCATCGGTTGGTCATACTTAACGCCGTCAGCCAAAAAAACCTGATCCCGAAGGTATTTACCTTTTCTTCCGAGTCCGAAAAACCGCAAAGCAAGGATGGTTTCGGTTCAATTTACAGTGAAAATCAACGGTTTTCGATAATTTATTCCCTCGGCGTCAAGGAAATTTACGCTCCGGCGTTCTCCGAAGTAAAAGACCTTTCCGGCGAAGAGTTTTTTCGCTCAGTTATCGTTGAGAAACTCTGTGCTAAAGCCGTTTTTTGCGGAGAAAATTTCAAATTCGGAAAAAATGCATCCGACAACGTCGAAAATCTTAAACTTTTTTGTGAAAAATACGGCGTAAAGCTTTTCGTTTCTCCGATGGTTTTTTCGGACGGCGAAATAGTAAGCTCAACGAGGATCCGCAAACTTCTTATGGACGGAAATATCAAAGCCGCCTCAAAACTCCTGGGTACTCCTTATTTTATCGAAGAACCGGTCGTCCACGGAAACCGGTTTGGCAGGACCATCGATTTTCCGACAATAAATCAGCCGTTCCCCGATTACCGCCTCGTTCCGAAATTCGGCGTGTATTCCGGCACAGCGGAGATCGACGGCAAACTTTATCCCTCTCTCACAAATATCGGTTGCAAACCCACCGTTTCGGACTCGCTTATCCCCCTCGCGGAAACGTATATCCACGGTTACTCCGAAAACCACTTTACCGAAGACCTCTACGGCCGCACCGTAAAGGTGTTCCTTTCGGATTTTCTCCGTCCCGAACGCAAATTTTCTTCTATCGACGAGCTTCGCCGACAGATCGCGTCCGACGTGTCAACCCTTTGCAAATAATATAAAACACCCGATAGATCCGTAAAAACACGATCTCTATCGGGTATTTTTTTGCGACTTTTTTATACTCTCAGTATTATTTGTTCGTTTTATACTAATTTGCGGTAATTTTTATGCTTTCAAAGTCCTCGGAAATCTCCGCCGAAATGAGCGCGGGATAATTTTCCGCTTTTATCAGCATCAAGCATATCTCGTCTTCGAGTTCTTTTCTGACGATCCTGCGTATATCTCTTGCGCCGGCTTTTGCTCCGTAAGCCTTTTTCGCAACGTACTTCGCAACGTCTTCGGAATATCCGAACGCAATTTTTTTCTCGCCAAGGTTGCTCTTCAGCTCTTTAAGTGAAAGCTCCGCTATTTTGACGAAATCTTCCTCCGTCAGATTGTTAAACACAACGATCTCGTCGACACGTCCCAAAAATTCCGGCCTTAGAAATTCCGAAAGTGCTTTCTTTGCCTTTTCTTTTTCGACCTTCGACGCTTCTTTCGCAAATCCGAGCGCACCCTCTTTGCGTTCGCTTCCGGCGTTCGACGTCATAACTATAATGGTGTTTTCAAACGACACCGTTCTGCCGTGTGCGTCCGCGATCTTTCCTTCGTCCAATATCTGCAGCAATATATTCATAACGTCCGGATGAGCTTTTTCGATCTCGTCGAACAAAACGACGGAGTACGGACGGCGTCTTACCTTTTCCGTCAACTGTCCCGCCTCGTCGTATCCGACGTAACCCGGAGGCGAACCCACGATCCTCGACACTGCAAACTTTTCCATAAACTCAGACATATCAAGGCGTATCAACGGATCCGCGGAATCCGAAACCTCGGCCGCAAGCACTTTGACAAGTTCTGTCTTGCCGACGCCCGTCGGTCCGACGAATATAAACGACGCCGGCCTTTTGACCGTGTTCAGTCTTATTCTTGAACGAAGTACCGCTTTTGAAACGAGCTCAATCGCCTCGTCCTGTCCGATTATCTTCTTTTTGAGCGCGTCCTCAAGGCCCGCGATCTTTTTTATCTCGGTCTCTTTTATCTTGCTTGCCGGTATTCCGGTCCAAAGTTCAATGACTTTCGCAACGTCGTCCTCGGTTACCGCCGCGTCTTTCACCTTTTCTTTCAGTTCGTCGCGTTTCGCCGAAAGTTTCAGAATATCCGCCTTCGTAACGGCAAGAGCTTCGTAATCCACCTCTCCCGCACTGTTTTCGGCCTCGATTTCTTTCTCTTTCAGCTCTTTGATCTGTTTTTCGATCGAACGGTACTCTTCAAGATCTTTATTTCTCAGTTCCGCGCACGAACACGCTTCGTCCATCAGATCTATTGCTTTGTCCGGAAGGTATCTGTCGAATATATATCTTTCGCTGAGCACCACCATTTCTCTTGCCATGGCGTCGGAAACCGAGACTCCGTGATAATTTTCGTAATATCTCTTTATTCCTCTGATTATCTCAACGGTCTCTTCTATCGACGGCTCTTCTACCGTTACCGGCTGGAACCTTCTTTCAAGCGCGGCGTCTTTTTCGATATATTTTCTGTATTCGTCAAACGTCGTCGCTCCGATAACCTGTACTTCACCCCTCGACAACGCGGGTTTCAGTATATTCGCGGCGTTCATCGAACCTTCAGAGTCTCCCGCTCCGACAAGATTATGCACCTCGTCTATAAAGAGTATTATATTCCCCTCTTGCTTTACTTCCTCGATCAAGCCCTTTATCCTGCTCTCAAACTGTCCCCTGAACTGCGTACCTGCGACAAGAGAGGTCAGATCGAGTATATAAACTTCTTTATCTGCAAGCTTCAGCGGCACTTCTCCTCGTGCGATCGCAAGAGCTATACCTTCCGCGACCGCAGTTTTTCCGACACCCGGTTCTCCTATAAGACAAGGATTGTTCTTTGCGCGGCGGTTCAGTATCTGTATTACTCTCGAAATCTCTTTTTCACGTCCGATTATTTCATCTATCGTACCGTTTTTTGCTTTTTCGGAAAGATTAGTGCAATATCCGTCAAGATATTTGCGTTTTTTCGGTTTGTCTTCCTTAACTTCTTTTTTGACCTTCTTTTTATCGTCCGCACCGCTTGATTTTGATTCTCCGCCTTGATTTCCCGCTCCGAATAAATTTTCAATAAACGGCAGCGTCGGTACTCCGCCCTTTTCAAAATCTCCGTCTTCCGTCGCGGTCATCATTTGCTCGTCAAAGTTATCAAGGTCCTCGTCGGATACTCCCATCTTCTCCATCATATCGCTCACAGGTTTTATTCCGAGTTCCTTCGCGCATTTCAAGCAAAGTCCCTCGTTTATGGTTTTGTCCCCTTCCATCCTTGTCAGAAAGACTACCGCCATCCGTTTTTTACATCTGCTGCAAGTCAAATCCATATCTTTACCCCGATCTGTCAATTTGTATTCTTTATAATTTATACCCTTTTTATACTATTTATGTCAGTTCGCTTTTTCCTCTGCGTCGCTCGTTTCAAGCGCCGCACTGTTTTTTTTGATTTTGATATATTCCGGTATATACATCACAAACGTGAATATCATCAGTCCTCCGAGCGCCAAAAGCATTATCAGCGCGGTGTTTTCCGTCATTCTGTAATATCCGATTATTACTATCATCACTATATAAAAGCAAATCGTATATATTTTACCGAACCATTTTGAGCCCGGTATCTCTTCAAGTCTCAATTTTTTGAAAAGTTTATATCCGGCGACCAGCATTACGACCTCTTTTATAACGTAAAGCGCAAGAATGAAAAACAGTTTCGGCATCTTTATCGTCAGTGCGACACACACTGAAAGCTGCGTCAATTTGTCCGCCGCAGGATCGAGTATTTTTCCTATCGGCGTTATCATGTTATACGTCCTTGCGATATATCCGTCCGCAGCATCCGTAAGCCCGGAAACCATAAGCAATCCCGCCGCCACAATGCTGTCCTGATCGTTCTGCGCCGTAAAATATCTCCATAAAAACAACGGTATCAATACTATTCTCAAACAAGAAAGTATATTCGGTATCCCAAATTTTTTCATGTTTCTCTCACCCGTTCTTTTTTCCCTTTCGATTATCTTAAGACATTATTCCGCAAACAAACGTATAAATATACTTATAAACGTAACTTTCGTTTATGATCTCTTCGGTAAATATACCTTTTCCGCCGTCCATGCTCTTTATGACAAGATATATCACGACCGACAGTACCGCTATCCAAAGCAAACCGTAAACTATCCCGACGATACCGCCGAAAAATTTGTTCACCGGACCCACGACCGGGACCTTGTTCACGACTCTGAACAACTTCGACACCAGCTTGACTATGAGCATAAACAGTAAAAACAGCAAAACGAACAACACTGCTTTTATTATTGTGACTGCGACTGTATTGATTATCGTGTCTGTGATCGTTGCCGGCGCGTTGCTCAGCGATTTTGAGATCGTTTCTCTCAATTCTTCGACCTTTTCTGTTCCGTAAGCGCCTGCGTTTCCCGGCAATATCGCAATTTTACTTCCGAGCTTTTCGAGAAAATCCTCCGCACCGCTCGCGTTCGGCAATATATCTTTTACCGCATTCAATATTTTGTCGCGAAGCAAAATATCATAGATAAAAACTCCGCCCAAGATCGAAACGACGTAGCTGCATATCACCGCCGCTATGCCTCCGACAAATTTGACCGCGATCTGTAAAAAACCTTTTTTTCTGCCGATTATCATAAATATCAACGCAATGATCGCGATCGCTATATCGTAATAATATCCCTGTACGTTCATTTTTCTTCACCGCCGTTCGTTTTGCAATCGTTTCAGATTATATATATTAACACAATCCTCTTTATTTTTCAACTCTCTCGATACCTTTCGACGTCAAACAATAAATATATTTCCCGGTTACCGCAATTTTCAAACTCTCTCCGCCTATATTTTTTTCCTCGGCCACCGTTCTCGCTCCGTCTTCATCAACCGCCGTTATACCTCCGGAACACGCAACGTAGAGCGTTGAATCAAACAGCGCCATATCCGAAACTTTGACGACGTCCAGTTTCTCTTTTTTGTATTCCGTTGAATCCGCCTCAATTATAACGACTTCATATTTTCCGTTATCTTTAAAACAAAGTGCGCTTTTCCCTTCGGTCTTGCTGCTTTCACGTTCCCAAAGCACAAGATCGCGGCCGCCGTAATCATATTCCGTCGCGGATTTTCCGTCAGCCGCCACCGTCATCGCCTTGTCTTCAGTGATCAGCGAAACTCTTCCGTCCGAAAGCAAATTCATGAAAAGTATCAGCCGGTCTCCGATCTCGTATCTATAAAGTTCTTTTCCGTTTTTGACCGAAAAACAGATGATCCTCGAGCTGTATTCCGCTCCGTTAAGATTAAACGCCCCGATCGCGACTTTTTCTCCGTTGTCCGAAATCGAAACCGCCAAAGCATAATTATCTCCCGAGCTCCATCTGAACACTTCGTCGCCCGATTTCGAATATACCGCGACTTCACACAGCTTTCTTTCCGCTTCGGTTATGACCGCTATACTTTTGTTTTTCGCTCTGTCCGCGGCGATTATCTTGCTGTCGAATTTTCTTTCCGTCTCAACGGAACTCTTGCTCTCTACCTTCAGCCCCGTACCGCTTGCATCGTAAACGACGAGGCGGCTTCCGTCCTCACTTTCGTTAACTATCGCGCATTTATATCCGATATGCTCGTTTTTTATCCTTCCGCCGGCATCATTGTATACCGATATATTTTCTTCCGTTATTACCGCAAGATTTCCGCCCACTGTTTTTATATCCGTTATTTCGCCGAATTCCGTTTCTATCGGGTAGCCGTCTCCTACGACGAATCTCGAGTTGAAATCCGAAAACCATATCTCCAAATTGGCGACCCCGATGCTCTCTATCGCTATTACGATCGCAATTATAAACACTATTACCGCGGAAAAAACCACCGTTCTTTTTGCAAGTGCTCTCCTGCTGCGTTTTTTTCTGATTTTTTTAATGTCCGAGACCTTCGTTTTGTCAGCAACTTGTTCTTTTTTAGTCATAATATACCTCGTTCAAAAAGAGGCCGCAAGCCGGTACAGTGACTCCGGCGTCAGCTCTGTCTCCCTTTTCAATTATTTTATCTATATCCCGAGGAAGTATCTTTCCCTCGCTCACTGCGATCAACGTCCCGACGATTATTCTGACCATATTATAAAGAAATCCGTCGGCGGAAACCGTTATTTCAACATATTCATCGTATTTTTCAACATTACATTCAAAAACCGTTCTGACCGTATCCGTAATATTCGAGCCGCTCGCCATAAACGCCCTGAAATCTTTTTTCCCGACTATTCTTTCCGCCGCTTCCCGCATCTTTTCGACGTCGAGCGGCTTTTTATACCACATCGCTCTTTTGTCAAACGGATTTTTGCTTTCACCGTTCCATATCCTGTAGCGATATTTTTTCCCTTTGCAGCTGTATCTCGCGTGAAAATCGTCGTCGACCGTTACGCAGGAAACCGCCGCAATATCTTTCGGAAGATTCGCGTCCAAAGCCTTTTGAAGATTCCTGTCGCTGAGAGTACTGTCGGTGAAAAAACTGACGCAGAATTTTTCCGCGTGCACTCCCGCGTCGGTCCTCGAGCAACCTTTTATATCGCTTCTTTCTCCGGTTACCGTTTCTATCGCGTCCTGTATCTTCTCTGCAACGCTCACGCCGTTTTTCTGCACCTGGAATCCGCAGTATTCCGTACCGTCAAAAGCAATAGTCATAAGTATATTTCTCATATTTCTTTACCTTTCAGCTCCGCTCAGATCATAGCGGGAGAAACGCTGTTTGCAAATATTATCGCGGCGATAAGCAAGATCATGACCGCAAGCGCGATCGCGTCTACTGCACCGAACTGAAGCTTTTTAAGCTTCGTTCTTCCTTCTCCGCCTCTGTAACACCGGCATTCCATCGCAAGCGCAAGCTCGTCGGCTCTTCTGAACGCCGAAACGAACAGCGGAACGAGTATCGGTATCAACGCTTTCGCCCTTTTTATGATACCTCCCGTTTCTATATCCGCGCCTCTCGCCTTCTGCGCCGACATTATCTTGTCTGTCTCTTCGATAAGCGTCGGAATGAACCTCAACGCGATCGACATCATCATCGCCAGCTCGTGTACCGGCACTTTTATTTTACTCAGAGGAGAAAGTAAGCTTTCTATACCGTCTGTTAACATTATCGGTGACGTCGTGTAGGTCAAAAGCGAGCTTCCCGCGATCAAAAGAGCTATTCTGACCGCCATCACGATCGCCGTAATGACGCCCTCGCGCGTTATCTTTATCCTCCAGACCTGCAAAAGTACTTCACCGTTAATAAAAAACATATTCAGTATCGCCGTGAACACCACGATCGGTATTATCGGTTTCAAGCTTTTGAATATCATTATAAACGGTATCCCCGATATCAAATAACACATCACCGCAAACACCGTTCCTATTGCAAGCGCATAGACGTTCTTTGCAACGAACAGCACAGCTATATATGCAATTGTGATCAACAGCTTCGTTCTCGGATCGAGGCGATGTATCGCCGATTTCCCGGGAAAATACTGTCCTATCGTTATATCCCTTATCAAGCCCGTTTACCTCCAAGCAACCTGATTATCTCCTGCTTTGCTTTTTCGACCGTGTATATGTTTGTATTCACGTCTATTCCCCTGCCGTGAAGTTCTTTCATGACCTGCGATATCTGCGGTATCGCAAGTCCCATCTCGACGAGATCGTCCGTCTTTTCAAACACCTTTTCCACGTCGTCGTACATATATATCTGCGCTTCGCTCATTGCAAGCGCTTTCGTGCAGTATTTTGCGACGTCTTCCATAGAATGTGAAACGATGACGACAAGTCCGCCGGTCTCTTTCTGATATTCTTTTATCCTTCGCAGTATATCCTCCCGACCTTTCGGGTCAAGTCCTGCCGTCGGTTCGTCGAGTATCAGTATTTCCGGTCTCATCGCAAGCGATCCCGCTATCGCGACTCTCCTCTTTTCTCCTCCCGACAACTCAAACGGCGACTTTTCGAGCATATCTTCTTTGATACCGACAAAATTTGCTGCTTCTTTAACTCTGTTTGTCAGCTCTTCTCCCTCAATACCCATATTTTTCGGACCGTAGGCGATATCTTTCGCAACGGTTTCCTCAAAAAGCTGATATTCGGGATACTGAAACACAAGCCCGACCTTGAATCTTATATCTCTTATATTGACTCCGGGTCCCCAGATATCAACGCCGTCAACGTAAACCTTTCCTTCTGTCGGTTTCAAAAGCCCGTTGAACTGCTGCATAAGAGTGCTTTTCCCCGAACCGGTCCCGCCGATCACTCCGACAAGCTCCCCTCTGTCAAGCTCTACGTTGATATTTTTAAGCGCCGTATGTTCAAACGGAGTTCCAACACTGTATATAAACGTCAGATTTTCAGTCTTTAACAGCGACACCTTTTCTTTCCTCCAATAATTTCTGTATTGCGTCCGCGCATTCTTTTACGCTCACCACGCCGCTCGGTACGTCAAAGCCCTCTTTCCGAAGCTCGTAAGCAAGCTGTGCTGCCTGCGGCGAATCAAGCCCTACCGCTTCAAGCTCTTCGACTCGTGAAAACACCTCTCTCGGTGTTCCGTCCATCAGTATATTTCCCTCGTCGATCACAACGACTCTGTCACATTGAGCCGCTTCGTCCATATAATGCGTTATCATTATAACGGTAATGCCCTGCTCGCCGTTCAGCCGCTTTACCGTTTCGATAACTTCGCGTCTGCCTCTCGGATCAAGCATCGCCGTCGGCTCGTCCAGCACTATACACTCGGGTCTCATCGCAATAATTCCCGCTATCGCGACCCTCTGTTTTTGGCCTCCGGAAAGAAGGTGCGGAGCTTTGTCGCGATTTTCATACATCCTTACCTCTTTCAGCGCCTCATCGACTCTCTCTCTTATTTCTTCCGGTGGCAGCCCCATATTTTCAGGCGCAAACGCAACGTCCTCTTCAACTATCGTCGCAACGATTTGATTATCCGGATTCTGAAACACCATTCCGACCTTGCGGCGTATGTTATAAACGTTCTCGTCGTCGGCGCTGTCCATTCCGTCTATCTCAACTTTCCCGCTCGTGGGCACAAGTATGGAATTGAAATGCTTCGCAAGCGTCGATTTACCCGATCCGTTATGTCCGAGTATCGCCAGAAACTCACCGCGTTTTACGGTTATATCTACACCTTTCAGTATTTCTTTTTTATTTGCCGCGCTTTCCGCGTCGTCGGCGGCGGAACGGTAGTAAAAATGCACTCCGCTCGCCTCGATTATATTATCGCCGCGGTACAAGACCTTTTCATTGTTGATCTCTTCCGTACCGTTCACTCCTCTCCGTTTCTATTCTCCTTCAAAGACCGCCGTACTTCCGCAAGGAAGCACTCTGCCGCTCGTTTCAACCGGTAACCCGATCTCCGACGACCATACTTTTCCCTCAAAACGCTTTCCGACGGTTTCTCCGACAAGATATTCCATAACTCCTGCGGAAAGCCCCGTAGTATACGAATTCAAAAGCAAAAACAACGGTTTTTCCGATAACGCGTCGTTACATATCTTTAAAAGCTCGTAAATATTATCCTCGAGCTTCCATATTTCTCCTCCGGGTCCTCTGCCGTAAGACGGGGGATCCATTATTATCGCGTCATATTTTTTCCCGCGTCTTATCTCTCGCTTCATAAATTTGACGCAATCGTCGACTATCCAGCGTATCGGTTTTTCTTTCAGTCCCGACAGTTCGCAGTTTTCTCTCGCCCACTCGACCATACCTTTCGCCGCGTCTACGTGGCAGACCTTTGCTCCCGCCGCAGCGCAGGCAAGCGTCGCTCCGCCTGTATACGCAAACAAATTCAGTACGGAAACCTCTCTTCCGGCGGCTTTTATCTTTTTATCCATAAAATCCCAGTTCACCGCTTGCTCGGGAAAAAGCCCCGTATGCTTGAAGCCCGTCGGCCCTACCTTGAATTTCAGGTTTTTATAACGTATATTCCAGCTTTTCGGTATCGGCCTTCTGAAATCCCAGCTTCCGCCTCCGCTGCTTGAACGCAGGTAATGCGCGTCCGCCTTATTCCAAAGTGCCTCTTCTTTTCCGCTGTTCCATATTATCTGAGGATCCGGCCTTGAAAGCGTGTAATCTCCCCACTTTTCGAGCTTTTCTCCTCCCGACGCATCTATAAGACGGTAATCTTCCCATCCGTCCGCTGTTCTCATGTCGATAACCAAACCCTTCTCACAACTGTTTTTTCAGGTGTCTCTCTATTTCTTTAACACATTCATCAACGACTTCGTCGACCGTTTTCATATCTATTCCCTCAGCCATAACTCTTATCAGCGGCTCGGTACCCGACGGTCTGACAAGAATCCTTCCGTCCCCGAGTTTTTTCTCAAGTTCCGAAATCACCCTTTTTAAATCTTCGGATTTTTTATATCTTTCTTTCATTTCGGCATCGGCTTTGATATTTTTCATTGCCTGCGGATATTTTTTCATAACACCTGCAAGTTCCGAAGCTTTTTTGCCGGTCTTTTTCATCCTGTCCGCAAACAGCACCGCCGTAAGCTGACCGTCGCCCGTAGTCATATGCTCAAGACAAATTATATGTCCCGACTGTTCTCCGCCGAGCACTTTCCCCTGTTCCTTCATCATCTCAAGAGCATATCTGTCTCCAACGGCGGATATTCCGAGCTCTATTCTGTTTTGTTCGGCAAATCTATGCAGCCCGATATTCGACATTACCGTAGCGACGAACCCGTTATTTATAAGCTTGCCCTGCTCTTTCATCGCAAGCGCGAGTACCGCCATCTCAGCGTCTCCGTCTATCTCTTCGCCTCGTTCATCTACCGCGATACATCTGTCGGCGTCTCCGTCAAACGCAAAACCGATATCGTATTTTCCGCTTCTCATTACCTGTTTCAAAAATCCGATATGAGTAGATCCGACTCCGTCGTTTATATTTACTCCGTTCGGATCGGAATTGAACAGCTCGTATTTCGCCCCGAGTCCCGAAAACAGCTTCGCCGCAGTACGGCTTGCGCTCCCGTTTGCACAGTCCAGCGCTATTTTCAGTCCCGAAAGCCCTTCGGACGCGCTCATTATATGCTTTATATAACATTCGACTGCGTCGTCGTCTCTTTTGACCGTTCCGATATCTCCGCCTGTAAAACCTTTTTCCTTACCCTCGCGTATGATCTTCTCGATCTCGTCTTCTTCACTGTCCATGAGTTTGCATCCGTCCGCTCCGAACAGCTTTATACCGTTATATTCAAACGGATTGTGCGACGCGGATATCATGACCCCCGCGTCAAATCCGAGTTCTTTCGTCAAATACGCAACCGCAGGCGTCGGAACTACTCCCAAAACGACCGCGTCTCCTCCCGCTTCGCAGATCCCCGCCGCTACCGCTGCTTCCAGCATATCGGAAGAACGCCTTGTGTCTTTTCCTATCAGAAATTTCGGCGTCTTGTTTCCTGTTGCCTCTCTGACCGTCTGTGTCGCCGCAAGCCCTATTTTCATCGCAAGCGATATATCGAGCTCGCTTCCGGCTATTCCTCTTACTCCGTCCGTTCCGAACATTCTACCCATTATTTCAACTCCTAATAGTTGAATTTTTATAAAATTATACAGTTTGTTATTGATTTTCGTCCAGTGAAAGCTGTTTTATTTGAACGTTCCCGGCAGAATTCGCGTTGTTCTGGGGCATCGCGACTCCGAGGTGCGCGCAAGCCGCCGGCGTTACGCATCTCCCGCGCGGAGTACGGCTCAAAAATCCGATCTGCATAAGATAAGGCTCATAAACGTCCTCCAGCGTTACCGCTTCTTCTCCGATCGCCGCGGCAAGCGTTTCGAGTCCGACGGGACCTCCGCCGTAATTCTTGATTATCATCATAAGCATTTTTCTGTCGATATTATCGAGGCCGAGCTCGTCGACTTCAAGCCGTTTCAACGCTCTCGCCGTAATTTCCTCATCGATCACACCGTTTCCGATGACCTGCGCAAAATCTCTGACTCTCTTGAGCATTCTGTTTGCGATCCTCGGTGTTCCTCTGCTTCGGGACGCTATCCCGTAAGCGCCGCTTTCCGTACAGTTTATACCGAGTATATCTGCGCTCCTCATGACGATACTTTTCAGTTCTTCTGGAGTGTAAAGTTCGAGGCGCATCACAACTCCGAACCTGTCGCGAAGCGGCGGAGACACCTGTCCCGCTCTAGTCGTTGCACCGACAAGCGTAAATTTCGGCAGATCTATCCTTATCGAACGCGCCGAAGGTCCTTTTCCGATGATTATATCAAGCGAATAATCCTCCATCGCAGGGTATAAGACCTCTTCGACGCTTCTTGAAAGCCGATGTATCTCGTCTATAAAGATCAGGTCGTTTTCGTTCAGGTTCGTAAGCAGCGCAGCGAGGTCTCCCGGCCTTTCTATCGCCGGTCCGCTCGTTATCCTGATGTTGACGTTCATTTCCGATGCGATTATTCCGGCGAGCGTCGTTTTTCCGAGTCCGGGAGGTCCGTATAACAGAACGTGGTCGAGCGCTTCTCCTCTCGCTCTCGCCGCATCTATAAAAACCTCGAGGTTTTCCTTGACTTTTTTCTGTCCTATATATTCGTTCAAATATCTCGGCCGCAGAGATTTCTCCGCTTCGCCGTCATCTTTTATCTCCTGCGGCGACAGCAATCTTCCTCCGACATAGCTTTCTTCCGTTTCATTTATTCCTTTAAACGCCATTTCTTCGCCTCCTTACCTAAACTTGCTCATATCTTTCAGACAGCCCTTGATTATATCGTTGACGGGGGTATCCGGCGAATACTTTGAAGCCGCCGAGGCAGCTTCTCCCGCGGTATACCCGAGCGCTATAAGTGCCGCCGTCGCTTCTCCGATATTTCCCGTTGCCGCTCTTCCGATATTCGCGCCGTCCGACCTGCTCATAGGTATCAGGTCTTCGTTCGTGATTTTATCCTTCAGCTCAAGCACGATCCTCGACGCCGTTTTCATACCGACTCCAGCTGATTTTGTAAACGATCTCGCGTCTCCCGCCGCTATTGCGACCGCCATCTTTTCCGGCGTCATATCGGAAAGTATCGAAAGCGCCGCTTTCGGTCCGACTCCCGAAATACTTATAAGCAGCTTAAAACTGTGCAGTTCGTTTTTCGAATGGAACCCGAACAGTTCGACCGCGTCTTCTCTTACGTTCATATAAGTATAAAGCTTTACTTCTTCTCCCGCTCTCGGAAGCGTCGCTATCGTATTTGCGCTCGCGCTGAGATAATATCCGACTCCTCCGCATTCCACGACGGCATAGTTCACTCCGCTCTCCAAAAGTTCTCCTCTTACGCTGTATATCATAAAAACCCTCTCTTTTCGGTATTTTTATATTTCCTATTTAAGTTTTATATTCTTTCCGAGCAGCGACCCGGCACAGTGTGCGTGGCAAATCGCGAGCGCGACCGCGTCGGCGGCGTCGTCCGGTCTCGGTATTTTTTCGAGATGAAGTATCACCTTTACCATCTCCATGACCTGACGCTTTTCGGCTTTTCCGTAACCGACTATCGACTGTTTTACCTGAAGCGGCGTATATTCAAAAACCGGTATACCTCTCTGTATCGCTGCAAGAACGGTAACTCCTCTCGCCTGTGCAACGTCTATTGCCGTTTTTTGATTCGTTGTAAAAAACAGTTTCTCGATCGCAAGACTTTCCGGCTTTATCCTGTCGATGACCTCACTGACTCCGTCGTAAACCTTTTTGAGACGCTGTTCAAAATTTTCGCCCGCTTCGGTAGTAACCGCTCCGTATTCGATCAAATTAAACCGGCTTCCCTTGTAATCCACCGCTCCGAAGCCCACTATCGCATAGCCGGGATCTATTCCGAGTATTATCATTTTGCTCCTTCAACACCCTTCTCTGTCGGGCATACCTTACGTTTCTTCTGTTTTTTCTTCCGCGCAAAGTTATACATTGTTTATTATAGCACAAATATTTATATTAAACAATAGATAGCTGATTTTTAATATACGTATAAGAGATTTATTTTTCAAAATATTTTATTTTGCACTTGTTTATTATTCTGTTTTCAGTTACAATTATATCAGTATATTTCGAAGGGATGTGCCGTCGCTTGTTTTCCTTTAAAAACGTTAAAAAATTAGTTGTAAAGGTTGGTACTTCATCCATCGCTTATCCTACCGGACATATCAATTTAAGACGTATCGAAAAACTCGTCAAGGTTATTTCCGATATCAAAAACTCCGGTATCGATATAGTTTTGGTAAGTTCCGGCGCTATCGGCGTCGGGTGCGGAAAGCTGAAAATCAACCGCGCCGACTGCGATACCTCCGCAAAGCAAGCCGCCGCGGCTGTCGGACAGTGCGAGCTTATGTATATGTACGATAAGATCTTTTCGTCTTATAATCATATCGTCGCTCAGGTGCTGCTGACCCACGACGTTATCGACAATCCCGACCGTAAAGAAAAAGCGATCGACACCTTCCGCCGTCTTTTCGAGCTCGGCGCCATACCTATCGTCAATGAAAACGACACCGTTTCCCTTGAAGAGATCGAAGCCACTTTCGGCGAAAACGACACGCTTTCCGCGATCGTTGCGACACTTGTCGGCGCCGACGCTCTCGTGATAATGAGCGATATCGACGGTCTTTACGACTCTGATCCGAGGAAAAATCCTTGCGCAAAACTTATAAGCGAGGTCCGCTCGATCGATCCGTCAATTATTTCCTCTGCCGGAGAAGCCGGTTCCGAGTCAGGTACGGGCGGCATGAAAACAAAGCTCAACGCCGCAAAAATCGTAATGGACGCGAATATCGGTATGGCTATCTTGAACTGTTCCGATCCTGCAATATTATATGATCTTTTGGACGGCAAGGACGTCGGTACCCGCTTTTTCAAATAATTTTTTCACCGCCCAGTAATTTCGAAAGGTCTTGATTTTATGTCTGTTCTCGAGCTTGCTCTTTGTGCAAAATCAGCCGCGCCGATACTCGCGCAGGCCGATTCCAATCTGAAAAATAAAGCGCTTTTTGCAATCGCGGACGCCATTGAACGTAACGTTGACAATATTCTTCGTGAAAACGCAAAGGATATTCAAAACGCAAAAGCTTCCGGTATTTCAGCCTCTCTTATAGACCGTCTTTCTCTTTCGGAAAAGCGGTTGCGTTCGATCGCCGATTCCGTGAGAGAAGTTGCGGGACTTAACGACCCGATCGGCGAAGTACTCGGCGGTTGTGTTCGTCCGAACGGTCTTGCGATCCGAAAAATCCGTGTTCCTATAGGCGTTTGCGGTATTATTTACGAAGCAAGGCCCAACGTTACGGTCGATGCCGCAGTTTTATGTCTGAAATCCGGAAACGTCTGTCTTCTTCGCGGCGGTAAAGAGGCGATTTGTTCAAATTCCATACTCGTCTCGGTAATGCAGGAAGCTCTCCGCTCGGTCGGACTTCCCGCCGCGGCTGTTTCGTTCATTAACGACGTTTCCCGCGAATCGTCAAACGAAATGATGAAACTCAACGGTATCCTCGACGTACTTATTCCGCGCGGCGGCGCAGGTCTTATCAACGCCGTCGTCAACAATTCGACCGTACCCGTTATCCAGACAGGCGTCGGGAACTGCCATATATACGTCGACAGCTCCGCCGATATCGGTATGGCCGTTGATATCGCGGTAAACGCGAAATGCTCTCGTCCTTCCGTCTGCAACGCCGCGGAAACCTTTTTGGTACACTCGAGCATAGCGTCCGCCTTTCTTTTTGCGTTAAAGCCCCGCCTCGACGAATATTCCGTCGAAACACACGGCTGCGATATCACCAAAAAGATCCTCGGCGACTGTGTGATACCCGCAACGGAAGAAGATTACGAAAAAGAATATCTCGATTACAAGGTTGCGATAAAAGTCGTTGATTCTCTTGACGAAGCGATCGATCATATAAATAAATTCGGTACCCGGCACAGCGAATGTATCGTTACCTCGGACGTTTTTTCCGCCGAAACCTTCACTAAAAAAATCGACGCCGCCGCCGTCTACGTCAACGCTTCGACCCGTTTCACCGACGGAGGCGAATTCGGTCTCGGTGCAGAGATCGGTATCTCAACTCAAAAGCTCCACGCAAGAGGTCCCATGGGTCTTTCGGAGCTCACCACTTATAAATATATCGTGTCCGGAAACGGTCAGATCAGATAAAATTTTTCAGAAAGGACGGTTACTCATGTCCGAACAAAACGTTGATCCCAAATCCGTATTTTCACGCAGAAAATATAAAATTTTGCCTATCATCTCAATTTTCATAATAATTTTCGCCGTTATCGGTTTTATTTGGGTCGTCTCATTCTTTTCAAGGCTTACCGTTTCTCTTATCAACAGAAAAAATGAGTTTGATTATTTCAAAAGTAAGATCTACACCGTTATGATGTTCGACCCGATCACCTTCGATTCACCCGCAAAACTCGACGACGTAACGCTTATTCAAATGTGTATGTGGTCTGTTCTGCTCGGTGAAAACCGCGATAGTTATGCATACGACGAATCCATGCAGCTTTCGATCCCATCATCAGACCTCGACGTCGCCGCAAAAAAACTGTTCGGCTCCGCCGTAACTCTTTCCCACCAAACCTTCTACGATAACGACGTTTTATATCAATATAACTATTCGTCTCAGACGTATTCCGTTCCCGTGGCTTGGCAGCCGCTTCTCTACACTCCGCAGCTCGAATCCGTTGAAAAGCGTGACGATATCGTCTATCTCACCGTCAGTTATATCTCTCCCTCGACTCTCTGGAATACCGATTCGACCGGTAAGATCATCTCCAAAAACGTCGACAAAACCTTGGTTTACGTCCTGCAAAAGACCGAAAACGACTATATTATCGTTGCTCTCCAGGAAAATATCGCGAATACCGTCGGAAATTCCGGTGTTTCTTAAAATCAACCGACAAAAAAGCATCGTAAGCCTGCGTATTACAGTTACCGAAACAGAACAACCAAGTATCCGCAAAATAAAAAATACCTGAATTACATTATTGTAATTCAGGTATTTTTTTTGACTGCTCGATCGCCGAGAACTAGTTTTGCTTTGCCGTGAGTGCACGAGGCCCGATATCGCTTACGTCAATGGGTTCAAAACCAATATCAAAAGCCGGAGAGTTTTCAGCAAGTGTAAAGTCATAGTTAAAAGGATCTGCAAATAACGGATCCGCAAAAACGGCGTTTTTATAAAACCCGCATGCAATCATAGCTTCTTTATTTTCTTTATTGAAGCTGTCAACCTCTTGTCTCGTCAGGTCTTTAAAAGGTTGAGTCATACTGACAATATCTTCTTGCAAAGTATAGTCCCAAAGCAAATTGGAATCATCGACCCAACTTTCTTTGATTTCCGGGTCACATCTGTAAATCGGTCCGAAGTCATTTACGACTATGTTGCGTTCAAATGTAAAAGAAAGGTGATCTTCGGTTCTGGAACCTTTTACTCCGCCGAACTTGCCGAATGCAAAAATATTATTTCTCACAATATTGTTTTCGCCGTAATGTTGATGGAAAACCACATCCGATGTGTTATATCCAATGTTCTTCTCAATAAGGATGTCCGAAGACCCTTCATCGGTGTAATAAGCCCAACCGCCGTAACCTTTTTCATACGAAAAGACGTCATGAATAAGATTCCCGCGAAGAACCGTTCCCGGTTGTTTGCCGAGAGTATAGATACCGCCCATATCGGAAAGGACGCCTTTGCCGATGTTATAGATATGATTTTTTTCAACAAGTATGTTTGAGGTTGCATTGTCTCCGTATCCCCAAACCCAACCTATTGAAATACCGGTATAATATCCGTCGGATATTTCGTTGTGTAAAATCTGACAATCGTGAGCGTTTTGAATAAGCATACCGACGGCGGCGCCAAATATCTTTCCGTAGCCGTTTATCGTACAGTCAGTAATCGTGATGTCGTGAGGAACCTCTTCCGTAACGGGAACAATATTCGCGCCCGAGATCCTTACGCCTCCGGCTCCAAGGTCCGAAAAAGAACAATGATCAAAAACTATGTTGTTCACATGAGTTTTTAACTCAACCGCATAGTTACCTATATGATCGAACGCGCAGTTTTCAATCGATATGTATGAAGAATCCGAAACTTGGACGGCCGCGGAGAGCATTGTTTCCGCCTGATTGGCCTCTTTGTTTATTCTCTTCCAATCACTTCCGACAAATCCTATATTTTTCATAACTAAAGACTGCTGCGATTCACTGCCGTTCATTCCCTCGATCAACATGATCTGTTCGATCGTGGAGGCAAAAACCGTAAAATCAGTTATATTATCATTTTCGCGCGGGATATAATATAATTTTCCGGTCTCGCTGTCGTCATATATCTCGCCCGGTGAATCAAGCGCTTCAAATACATTATCCAGATAATACCGCGCGGGCAGCCCGGAATCAATAAAATTATCCCCTCCGGCACCGCAGATTTTTAAAATATTATTGTCGTAATCAATTGCTTCCAACGTTCTTCTTTGGGTGTTCCAATAATGAACCAAAAACAGCTGCACGTCTGAAACTCTTGAAATACCCTCAATAATATCACCTTCGCCGAAAACAAACGAATTCCGGTCGAAATCTTTTGACTTTCTGTCGGTACATTCGCTTGTCGGAACTATTCTCCCGTCGCTGGTTACCAATTCCGACACATACAAAAAACCTTCTTCGGGATAACGCGGCCTTTCAAGCCTTTCATAATCGCTGTTGAAGAATTGATGTGCATAAACGGTTTTTCCGTTTATTTGCGGCATATCCGCGACCCAGGCTTTCACTCCGTTGACTTCTGTTTCCGTAAAGTTTGTTACAGGTACCCAGGCGCCGATAATTGCTTTTTCTTCGTCTTCGCAGACCATTTCAAGTGATGCCCATCCAAATTCCCAACCAATTAATTCGATTTTTCTGGTCAAAAAATAATTTCCCGATCCGAATTTTAAAGTAATATGTTTAGCTCCTGCCCTGCCTAACTCTTTCGCTTTTGCAACGGCCTTGGAAACCTCGCCGTAAGGAGATTTTTCCGTACCGTTTCCGTTTTCCGCACCGGATTCAAGATAAATCACCGGATTTACAGGGTCAAATTCCGCTTCTTCAGAGCTCGTACCCGATTTTTCAGAATTCCTGCTGCCGGAACAAGAAATCATCGCCAGCATCAGCCCTGCTGCAATCAACATCAATAAATACTTTTTAATTTTCATTTTTCTCCCTTATTTTATTACGTCTGTTCCCATATACGGTCTGAGCGCTTCCGGAACCGTTACGCTTCCGTCCGCGTTCTGGTAATTTTCAAGGATCGCCGCAACCGTACGTCCAACCGCAACGCCCGAACCGTTCAAGGTATGGACGTATTTGAGTTTTCCGTCTTCGCCTCTAGTTCTGATATTGGCTCTTCTCGCCTGGAAATCCTCAAAATTCGAACAGCTCGAGATCTCAACGTATCTTCCGTATGAAGGCATCCAAACCTCGATATCGTAAGTCTTTGCGCTTGAAAATCCGAGGTCGCCCGTCGTCAGCGTCACGACTCTGTAAGGCAATCCGAGCCCCTGCAGCACTCTCTCAGCGTCGTTTGTGAGTTTCTCAAGTTCTTGATAAGACTCCTCGGGTTTGCTGAATTTAACAAGCTCCACCTTATTGAATTGGTGCTGGCGTATAAGTCCTCTCGTGTCTCTTCCGGCGCTTCCCGCTTCTGCTCTGAAACACGCGGAATACGCGCAGTATTTTATCGGCAAACTCGACAGATCGAGTATATCGTCTCTGTGGTAGTTCGTTACCGGCACCTCCGCCGTCGGTATAAGGAAATACTCCGTTCCTTCAACGTGGAACATATCCTCTGCAAACTTCGGCAGTTGTCCCGTTCCCGTCATTGACGCTCTGTTCGCAAGATAAGGCGGAAACACTTCGGTATATCCGTTTGCTGTATGGGTGTTAAGAAAATAATTGATTATCGATCTTTCGAGCTTTGCGCCGTTTCCCTTATAGAAATGGAATCTTGCGCCGGTCACCTTCGCCGCTCTTTCCGGATCGAGTATTCCGAGATTTGCTCCGATATCCCAGTGTGCTTTCGGCTCAAAATCGAATTTTGTCGGCTCGCCGAATCTTCTCATCTCTTTGTTTTCGGTATCGTCTTTTCCTATCGGTACCGTCTCGTTGGGTATATTCGGTATACAAAGCACAAGTTCTTTTTGTTTTTGCTCAAGCTCGGCCGTTGACGTTCCGATTTCCTTTACGGTATCGGAAATTTTCTTCATTTCCTCCATTATTGCCGCAACTTCTTCGGTTTTTCCCTCTTTTTTATATACCGGTATCAGCTTGCTTGCCTTGTTCTGCTCGGCTTTAAGGGAATCCGCCTTTGAGTTCAGCTCTCTCCTTTTTGCGTCTATCGAAAGTATCTCGTCTATTACCGAATCGAGATTTTTAAACCTGCTTCTTACCGCCGCCTTTACTTTTTCAGGCTCGCTTCTTATCAGTTTAATATCCAGCATCTTTAATGTCCCCTTTGTTTAAAATCGTTTTTATCAATATTTCGGCTTATTTGCCAGTCTGTAAAGGATATCGGTCAAGTCTTCTTTGCTGTAAAACTCGATCTCGACGGTACCTTTGTCATCGTTTTTGGCGTTTATCCTGACTCTTCGTCTGAGCTCTTCCTTCGCCGCCATCTCCATTTCGGCATAAAACTTATCTCCGCCGTCTTTCGCAAACTTCTTGACCTTCGGATTTTTCTTCGTTTTGTGTACGGTCGCAAAACTTTCCGCCTCTCTGACCGTCATTTTGCCTTTCAGTATCTCCTCAAGCGCGCGGTTTCGAGTTGTTTCGTCCTCCATCGACAGCAGCGCTCTCGCGTGTCCCGGAGATACCCGTCCTTCCTCGATGTGTACCACAACGTCGTCCGGCAGCGTCAGTAATCTCAAGCTGTTCGCTACCGCGGACCTGGATTTTCCGACTCTTTCCGCAGTTTGTTCCTGAGAAAGCCCGAAACTTTCGATCAGATTTTTATATCCTCTCGCTTCCTCTATAGGATTAAGGTCCTCTCTTTGAAGATTCTCGACAAGCGCTATCTCCGCCGCCTCTTTTTCGTTCATTTCTTTTATAATTACCGGCAATTCTTCGAGTCCCGCCATACGCGACGCTCTCCATCTTCTTTCGCCCGCAACTATTATATATCTTCCGTTCGCCGTCGGTCTTACTATTATCGGCTGCAAAAGGCCGTGTGTTCTGACCGATTCCGCAAGTTCCTCGAGCGCATCCTGATCAAAATTCTTGCGCGGCTGCAAAGGATCCGGCTCTATATCGTTTATTTTTATTGCAACCGCTTTATTGGCTTCCGTCGCGTTATCCTCGAAAAGAGCTTCGAGCCCTTTACCGAGTCCCCCTATCTTTTTTCCCATCGATCTATCCCCTTTCGTTCATACTTATTATCTCGCCGGCCACGTCCAAATAAGCCTTCGCGCCTTTTGACGCCCCGTCGTAATACATCGCCGGTTTTCCGTAACTCGGCGCCTCCGAAAGTCTTACGTTTCTGGGTATTACGGTCTTAAACAGCTTCTGCGGGAAATATTTCTTTATCTCTTCGACCACCTGCAGCGTCAGATTAAGTCTCGAGTCGTACATCGTCAGCAATACTCCCTCTATCTCGACGTAAGGATTATACAGTCTTTTTACCTGCCTTACCGTCGCTATAAGCTGTGAAAGTCCTTCAAGCGCGTAATATTCGCACTGTATCGGTATCAAGACCCCGTCGCACGCCGCGATCGCGTTCAACGTTATCAATCCGAGCGACGGCGGACAGTCTATAACGATATAATCGTATTTTTCTTTCAGCCGCAACAGCACTTTTTTCAGGTTCATGGCCCGATTTTCCATATCTATAAGCTCTATTTCGGCTCCCGCGAGAGAAATATTCGACGGCATTACGTCGACGTTCTTATATTCTGTCTCAACTATCGTTTCTTCCGCCGGAGTTTTAAGTATGATCGCGTCATAAGACGAGCTTTTCAGGTTTTTCTTGTTTATTCCGAACCCGCTTGTCGAATTGCCCTGAGGATCAAGATCTACAAGCAGGGTCTTTTTTTCGAGCGCTCCAAACGACGCCGTCAAATTTACCGCCGTAGTCGTTTTTCCTACTCCGCCTTTTTGATTTGTTATAGCGATCACTCTTCCGAGTTTATCATTCCCCACTTTTTATCTCCTTTCTCCTCTTCATAGTTTTATAATTATTATCATTATAGCAATCTGTTATTCGTTTTTCAAGTAAACCGCCGTATTTTTTATTCTTTAAAGCGCAAAATGTTTCACGTGAAACATTTTGCGCCGTCTTGCCGTTTTTGTGTTTGTTTTTTTATAAAAAAAGATTACGCAAAGCGTTTGCTTTGCGTAATCTCAAGGGGAATGTAAATATATCAAACCTATCGGTCGATACCTATTTTGTTTTCAATGCCGCAGGCATTCTTTTTTGCCCTTCTTTCGGTATTGTTACGATATAATCGAACCGCTCTTCCGTTTCCTGTATTTCAAGTTTTGCGTCGACTCCCGACAAAACCATCCTGTCGATCGCGTGATTTATTGTGTTCAGGAAAAGCCGCACGTCTTTTACCATATATTTTTTCGAATTTGTTTTGTCTTTTTTGGGCGCCGTAACGCTCGAGATATACTCCTCGGTCTGCGCCACGTTCATGCCTTTTTCAATGATCCTGCTCAGCACTTTTCTTTGTATTTCCTCGTTTTCCACCGAAACGATCGCTCTCGCGTGGCGTTCCGTAAGCCCGTGTTTTTCTATTTCTCCGCGTACGTCTTCCGGTAATTTCAGCAGTCTGAGCTTGTTTGCGACCGTTGACTGCGCCTTACCGAGTTTTTGAGCGGTTTCATCCTGAGAAAGTCCCCAAACCCTTATCAATTCTTCAATAGCTCTTGCCTCTTCAAAAAACGACAAATCTTTTCTCTGTATGTTTTCAATAAGCGCAAGCGTTGCGGACTGCGTGTCCGAGACTTCTCTGACGATAGCCGGTACGTTTTCCCTCCCGAGCATAGATATTGCCCTGACTCTTCTTTCTCCGCTTATTATATTGTATCCGCCGTCAGGCATTTTTCTTAACAAAACCGGCTGTATAAGTCCGTTTTTTGAAATACTGTCCGCAAGCCTGGAAATCTCCTCGTAATCAAACGTTTTTCTCGGCTGTGCCGGATTAGGAGCGATTTTATATATCGGTATAAGTTCTACCTTTTCTTCCGTTTTACTTCTCAACTTTAACGTAGTCATCATCTCCCGACTTTTATGCTATTTCAATACTATCTCAAAAATTCACGTTTTTCCAGCAAAACCGTACGACAAAAAACGCCGGATTTTGAGAAAACCCGGCGTTTGGCGTTTTTATATTCGTTTTCTTTGTTGATATTATGTCGCAATCTAAGAAAAAAACTCGTATTCCGCGATATTTTTCTCTCATTTTACCGCCGAAAGCGGCGCTTTCGCGATTTTTGCGGCAGGTCTCGGGTATTTTGGCGGCGTCGGAAGTATTTTTTCTATTATTATGACCGATCTTCCCGAACCGTCGGACAGGCTGTATTTTTCCACTTTTTTTATCTTCCCGCCCAATATTTCGATCGCTTTTTCGGCTTCTTTTATCTCGTCCTCCGGATCCGGTCCCTTCATAGCCGCAAACACTCCTCCGACCTTCACGAACGGCAGGCAGTATTCCGCAAGTTCGGGAAGCCCCGCAACCGCGCGCGCCGTCGCAACGTCATATTTTTCCCTGTATTTCGGTAATTTCCCGACGTCTTCCGCCCTGCCGTGTACCGTTTCCGCTTTTATACCGAGTTTTTCGCAAAGTTCTTCCAAAAAAACGATCCTTTTGTTAAGACTGTCAAGCAGCGTTATTTTCAGATCGTCTCTCGTTATTTTCAGCGGTACGGAAGGAAATCCCGCTCCGCACCCGACGTCGATCAGCCTCGCGCCGTCTTTTATCTTCACAAAATTCAGTATCGCCACACTGTCCGCAAAATGCTTTATCGCTATTTCTTTCGGTTCAGTTATCGCGGTCAGGTTTACCTTTTCGTTATATTCGATCAAAAAATCGGCATACTCGTCAAATTTCGCATACGATTCTTCGCTTATTTGAACTTTTACCCCGGCAACTGCTTCCGCAAGCACGTCTTTTTCTATTCTTTTCACTGCTTTTGCTCCCGTTTATTCTTTTTCGTCGTGTTTTTCCCTGTTTATTTTCTCCATATATATAAGCAGCACGGATATATCCGCCGGAGAAACTCCCGATATCCTTGACGCCTGCCCGATATTTTCCGGTCTGACCTTTTCCAGCTTTTCGATCGCCTCGAGCCGCAAGCCTTTTACGTCCGAAAAGACGATATTTCCCGGTATTTTTTTGTTTTCGAGACGTTTCATCCTTTCG
This sequence comes from Oscillospiraceae bacterium, assembly GCA_017828835.1. Taxonomy (GTDB): domain Bacteria; phylum Bacillota; class Clostridia; order Oscillospirales; family Ruminococcaceae; genus RGIG8367. The sequence continues at coordinate 27,475 of JAGAEK010000026.1, forward strand.
ACCTGCTGCAGTTGTTTTTGTATATACCCCGAATACTTTATTTCTATTTCAACCTGCTCGCAGATATCTTCCGGCAGTACTTTTCTTTTTTTGTCGAACGGCCCCATATCTTCATACGTTATCTGCGGTCTGCGAATATAATCCGCGATCGACGCGCCCGTATCCGCCGGCGCCGTACCCTTTGCAACAAGCATATCGTTAAGCTCTTTCGTCGGCGCTATATAAGTATTCTCGACCCGCTCGATCTCTTTTTCTATCTCCTCTTTTTTCAGAAGGAATTTTTTCCATCTCTCTTCGCTTATAAGCCCTATTTCATGTCCGAGCGGAGTAAGCCTCAGATCCGCGTTATCGTGTCTCAAAATAAGTCTGTATTCCGAGCGCGACGTCATCATTCTGTAAGGATCCTGGCAGCCCTTTACCGTCAGATCGTCGATCAAAGTCCCTATATAAGACTCGGATCTCGGCATACTTACCGGTTCTTTCGAAAACACTGCTCTCGCCGCGTTTATTCCCGCGATCAAACCCTGTCCTGCCGCTTCTTCGTACCCCGACGTTCCGTTAAACTGTCCCGCGCCGTAGAGTCCCGATATTTTTTTGAATTCGAGCGAAGATTTCAGATCCAAAGGATCGCAGCAGTCGTATTCTATAGCGTAAGCATTGCGCATTATCTTAACGTTTTCAAGCCCTTTTACCGTGCGGTAAAGCTTGATCTGTACCTCTTCCGGCAGCGACGACGACATTCCCTGAAGATACATCTCGTCCGTATCCTCACCCATCGGCTCGATAAATATCTGGTGTCTGTCTTTGTCGGCAAATCTCATTACCTTATCTTCGATACTCGGGCAGTATCTCGGGCCTATACCCTCGATTTTTCCTCCGTAGAGCGGGGATCTGCCGATATTTTCCCTTATAACTTCATGCGTTCTTTCGTTCGTATACGTTATATAGCAAACTTCCTTATTTTCTCTTTTTCCCTCAGTCTCAAACGAAAACGGCAGCGGAGGCTCGTCTCCCGGCTGTATTTCCATTTCATCGAAATTTATACTGTGTTTATGCACTCTTGCCGGCGTTCCCGTTTTGAATCTTCTCAGCGTTACTCCCGCTTTTCTCAGGCTTTCGGAAAGTTCGCTCGCCGCGTGACTGCCGTCGGGACCGCTTTCCTCCGTATATTCTCCGACGTAGATCCGTCCTTTTAAATACGTTCCG
>JAGAEK010000027.1 GCA_017828835.1 Oscillospiraceae bacterium
TAAACGGTGTTATACGTCCCGGGATAATACATAGAATAGATAAGGATACAAGCGGACTTTTGGTCGTTGCAAAGACGGATGCAGCACATTTGAATCTTGCCGAACAAGTCAAGGCGCATAGCTTTACAAGAATATATGAGGCGATAGCGGTCGGAAACATCAAGGAAAATGAAGGATTTGTGGAGGCGCCGATAGGCAGAGACGAAAAAAACCGCAAAAAAATGGCGGTTACGAATAAAAACTCGAAATATGCGTATACGATGTATAAAGTCGTGTGCAGATATGAAGGTTACACTCGAATTGAACTTATATTGAAGACGGGCAGAACGCATCAGATAAGAACTCACATGGCGTATATCGGGCATCCGCTGGCGGGAGACGAGGTCTACGGAGGCAGAAGGACGCTTTCGAGCGCCGAAAAGAAAATAAAAGGTCAATGTCTTCATGCGAAAAAGCTTGGTTTTATACATCCGGTAAGCGGAGAATATATGGAGTTTGAAGCGCCGATGCCGGAATATTTTGTTGAATTTGAAAATATTCTTAAGAAAAAACAAGATTTATATAAAGACTGAGAAAGGAAATGTTGAAAATGGATAAGAACAAAAGAAAACAGTTGGAGATCACGGCTTGTAAAATAAGGATGAGTATAATAGACGAGATTTATTATGCGAAATCGGGACATCCCGGCGGTTCTCTTTCGATGACGGATATTCTGACTTATCTATATTTTGAAGAGATGAAAACGGACCCGAAAGATCCTTCCTGGGCAGACAGAGACCGTTTCGTACTTTCAAAGGGACACTGTGCTCCGGCGCTTTACGCAGCGCTTGCGCACAAAGGATTTTTCCCTGTGGAATATTTGAAGACTTTGCGCAAGCCGGGCTCGTTCTTGCAAGGTCACCCCGATAAAAAGGGTACTCCGGGAGTTGAAGTTACTTCAGGATCGTTGGGACAGGGTGTTTCCGCGGCGACGGGTATCGCGCTTGCCGGAAAGCTGGATAATAAAGATTACAGAGTATACGCGGTTTTGGGCGACGGCGAGATAGAAGAAGGACAGGTTTGGGAAGCGGCGATGTTTGCCGCGCATAAAAAACTTGACAATCTCTGTATAGTTGTCGATAATAACGGACTTCAGATAGACGGAAAAATAACCGAGGTATGTTCTCCTTGTCCGATACCCGAGAAATTCGCGGCATTCGGATTTTACACTATCGTGATCAACGCGCATGATTTTGACGAAATAGAAGCGGCGTTCAAAAAGGCGAGAGAGGTAAAAGGTAAACCTACCGCGATAATCGCGCTTTCGACTAAAGGAAAAGGCGTTTCGTTTATGGAAGACCAGGTGTCCTGGCACGGAGCGGCTCCTAATGACGAGCAGTACGCGCAGGCGATGGAAGAACTCAGCAAGCATTTGGAAGAGATCAGTAAGTAGGAGTGATAATATGTCTGATATAGTAAAAAAAGCAACTCGTGAAAGTTACGGCGAAGCTCTTGCCGAGATAGGAGAAAAGTATCCTCAGGTCGTCGTATTGGACGCCGATCTTGCAGGAGCGACAAAAACAGCGACGTTCAAAAAGAAATATCCCGATAGATTTATCGACTGCGGAATAGCGGAGGCAAATATGATCGACGTTGCCGCGGGACTTGCGGCATGCGGAAAGATACCGTTTGCGAGCTCCTTTGCGATGTTTGCGGCGGGAAGAGCCTATGAGCAGGTCAGGAACGGTGTGGGATACCCTCATCTTAACGTAAAAATAGGAGCGTCTCACGCGGGGATCTCCGTCGGAGAAGACGGAGCAACACACCAGTGCAACGAAGATATCGCATTGATGAGAACGATTCCGGGAATGGTAGTATTGAGCCCGTCCGACGACGTTGAGACGAAGGCGGCGGTAAGGGCGGCTGCGGAATACGTCGGTCCCGTATATATCAGAACGAGCAGATATTCCGCGCCGATAATAAACACGGATCCGAATTATAAATTTGAGATCGGTAAAGGAATACTTATAAAAGACGGTAAAGATATAACGATAGTCGCGACTGGAATAATGGTCGCTGAGGCGAAGACGGCTGCAGAAGCACTTGAAAAAGACGGCATAAGCGCAAGAGTTATAAACATACACACTATAAAGCCGATAGACCGTGAGATGATAATCAAAGCGGCGAAAGAGACCGGAGCGATAGTAACGGTCGAAGAGCATTCAATTATCGGCGGACTCGGAGAAGCGGTGGCGGCGGTCACGGCGGACGAGTGTCCCGTAAAAGTGAAGAAGATAGGGGTAACGGATTCGTTCGGATATTCAGCCCCCGCATCGGTAATACTCAAAGATTTCGGGCTTTGTGCTGAAAATATAGCGGCTGAGGCGAAGAAACTTTTCAATAATAAGTAATAAAAAATCGGCCTCCGAGTTTGATTCGGAAGCCGATTTCAGTTGATATAGGAATTATTTTGAATGCAGAGTTACAACGACGATCTCGGGATAATTAAAGAGACGCAGAGGAAACTCGCTTGAACCGAGTCCGCGGCTGATGACCATTGTGGTATTGTTTAAAGAATGCATACCTTCCGTGTATTTCGGGAACAGACCTTCTGCGGTAGAGTAGAGACCTCCGACCCAGGGAAGCCGCCACTGTCCGCCGTGAGCGTGGCCGGAGAAGACCAGGTCCGCTCCTGCTTCGGAATATAATTCAAGGTTTTCGGGGTAATGCGCGAGAAGCATAGAAAAGGTATCGGAAGAGAACAAACTTTTTTGAGTTTCGGTCGGTAAAACGGGCAATTTTGCTTTAAAACCTACTACCGAGATCGAATCGTCTCCGCGGATGATTTCGGTCGCTTGGTTCTCTAAAATCGCGATATGACCGGATACGGAGGTTTTGAACTCGGAATATATATCGGGAATGGAATACTCATGATTTCCGGGAGCGAAATAAATATCATACTGTTCCGAAAGATCGAGAACAAATTTAACGATATTCTGCAAATTATTATGTCTGCGGTCGATCAGGTCGCCGGTAATAAATATCGCGTCGGGATCGATCTCGTTTATTTTCTTTGTGAGGCGCGCGTTGTTTCTGCCGAATTCCTTGTTATGAAGGTCGGAAATCTGAAGAACGGTAAAGCCGTCGAAACTTTCCGGAATTTTTTCGGATTCATAGGAAAAGTTTGAGACGGTAAGGTAATTGTTTTGGAAATAACAGAAGACGAAAAACGCAATTATGAAAAATGCGACAACTGATAATTTGATGATCAAACGTCTGGACATTACTATTATCTCCTCCTTTTGGAAAATACTTGTAATAAGTAATATTATACTATATAATTATTTATAATCAAGTGGCAACGCGGAATACGGAGAAATATAAACAAATCGTTAAATTATATTTTTTGTTTTTTTCTTGTTGGAATAGTAAAAAAAATGATGTATAATAAAAATATAAAAATAGATTGAGGAGAAAGATCGTATGGAAAATTATGTATCTGAGACGATCGGCTATTTAAGAAATTTTGACGCGGAAGTAGCCGATGCAATGAATGAAGAGTTCAAAAGACAAAAAAGAAATATTGAGCTCATAGCTTCGGAAAATACGGTTTCTACTGCCGTTTTGGCGGCTATGGGAAGCATATTGACGAATAAATACGCCGAAGGATATCCCGGCCACAGATATTACGGCGGATGTGAAAAGGTCGATATAATCGAAGACCTTGCGATTTCGAGAGCAAAGCAGCTTTTCGGAGCCGATCACGTGAACGTGCAGCCGCATTCCGGAGCGCAGGCAAATCTTGCGGTGTATTTTGCGCTTCTTGAACACGGAGACACCGTGCTCGGAATGAGTCTTGCAAACGGAGGTCACCTCACACACGGATCTCCCGTGAATATGTCGGGAAAGAACTATAATTTTATAGCTTACGGATTAGACCCGGTAACGCAGAGGATAAATTATGATGAAGTCAGAAGGCTTGCGCTTGAAAACAAGCCGAAGCTGATAGTTGCCGGCGCAAGCGCATACCCGAGAGAGATCGATTTTAAAAAGTTCAGAGAGATCGCTGACGAGTGCGGCGCATACCTTATGGTCGATATGGCGCATATAGCCGGACTTGTAGCGGCGGGACTTCATATGTCGCCGGTGCCTTATGCGGACGTCGTTACTTCGACGACTCACAAGACGCTGAGAGGTCCGAGAGGCGGTATGATAATGTGCCGTGAAGAGTTTGCAAAGAAGATAGACAAGGCGATATTCCCCGGGACGCAAGGCGGTCCGCTCATGCATATAATCGCAGGTAAAGCGGTTTGCTTCGGGGAAGCGTTAAAGGATGATTTTAAAGTTTATGCAAAAGGTATCGTCGATAACGCGAAGGCACTTGAGATCGCATTGAAAAAGCGCGGATTCGATCTTGTTTCCGGCGGTACGGACAACCATCTGCTGCTGCTTGATCTGCGCAGTATGAAGATCACGGGAAAAGAGCTTGAGCAGAAACTTGACGAAGTCTTTATAACGGTGAACAAGAACTCGATACCCAACGATCCCGAGAAGCCGACGGTAACGAGCGGAGTCAGAATAGGAACTCCCGTAATTACCGGCAGAGGAATGACGACCGCGGATATGGACGAGATAGCGGAATATATTTATCTTGCGGCGACAGATTTTGATAACAGTGCGGACAAGATAAGGACCGGAGTAGAGAAACTCTGCGAGAAATACCCCATATACAGATAGGAGAAAAAATATGGCGGTATTCAAAGGAGATTTGTTTTCAAAGACGCTGCCGATGGAAGTCGGAGTAACTGTAATAATGCCGGAAGATCGGCTTATGAGCGGGATTCGCGGCCTTCCGAAAGTGTTGTATCTTCTTCACGGGCTGACTGACAACAACTCCGCTTGGTCAAGGTTCACGAACGTTGAAAGATACCTTCACGGTAAAAACGTGGCGGTGGTAATGCCTGACGGAAACCACGGATTTTACACTGACGGAAAAACGAGCGGAGCATATTTTACATTTGTGAGCAAAGAACTGCCGAAGCTGATCGGAGAGATGTTTAAGGTAAGCGAAGATCCGAAAGATACTTATATAAGCGGACTTTCGATGGGCGGCTACGGCGCGCTGAAATGCGCGTTGACGTATCCCGAAAACTATGCGGGGTGTGCGGCTTTTTCATCGCTTACGGATATGAAAGAATATATAAACTCGAATGATATTATAGCCAGGAGAATCGGACAGTCGCTGTTCGGAACGGACGCGGCGGAGCCGAACCGTGGGGACGATTTGTTTGAGCTTGCACGTAACAGAGCGGAAAAGTCGGTAAAATTGCCTGATATATATATGACTTGCGGCAGGAGCGACGTACTTTATAATCAAAACGAACGGTTTGCCGAACATTTGAACTCTCTCGGAATACCTGTTGAATTTGAGTCTTGGGAAGGCACTCATGATTGGGGATTTTGGGATATTTCGATAAAAAAGGCGATAGAAAGATTTTTCTGATAAGACGATAACGGTGTAAAATGGGGGGATCCGAATGAGTTCACCTCTTGCGGACAGGATAAGGCCGGAACGGCTCGATGAAATAGTCGGCCAGGAGCATATACTCGGAAAAGGAAAACTGCTTTATAAAATATTTGAATCCGGCGAAGTCCCGAACATGATATTTTACGGGCCTCCCGGAATAGGAAAGACGACCGTTGCGAGGATGCTTGCGAAAAGAGCGGATAAAAAGCTGTGCAAACTGAACGGAACGACGGCGTCTACGGCGGACATAAAAAGCATCATAGAAAATTTGGGTTCGCTTGAAGGATTGAACGGTACGCTGTTATATCTCGACGAGATACAGTATCTGAACAAAAAGCAGCAGCAGACGCTGCTTGAGTTCATTGAAGACGGAAGGATATCGCTTATCGCATCGACGACCGAAAACCCTTACTTTTACATATATTCGGCTATACTAAGTCGGTGTACGGTGTTCGAATTCAAACCGGTAGATCCGAAAGAAGTCGAAAGAGCGTTATCGAAAGCGAAGGACGAGCTTGAAAAGGAATATAACGTAAAAATCGTCGATGAAGACGGCGTTATAGAATATATTTCGAAGGCGTGCGGCGGAGACGTAAGAAAGGCGATAAACGCGCTTGAGATATGTGGGATTTCAGGGGTCGGCAGAGAAGACGGGAAAAGAGAAATAAAGCTGTTGCTTGAGGATGCAAAGACAGTATCTCAGAGAAACAGCGCGAGGTACGACCGGGACGGCGACGTGCATTATGACGTACTTTCGGCGTTTCAGAAGTCGATACGCGGATCAGATGAAAATGCGGCGCTTCATTATTTGGCAAGACTTCTTGCGGCGGGCGATCTTATTTCGCCTTGCAGGAGAATGCTTGTAACTGCGAGCGAAGATATCGGGCTTGCACATCCGAACGCGATAGCGGTAGTTAAAGCATGTGTGGACAGCGCGATGCAGCTCGGACTTCCGGAAGCGAGGATACCGCTTGCCGAAGCGGTGATATTCCTTTGCACGCTGCCGAAATCAAATTCCGCAGTATGTGCGATAGACGCCGCGATGAGAGATATAGAAAACGGCGAATATTCAGACGTGCCCCAGCATCTTAAAGATTCGCATTATTCGGGAGCGAAGAAGCTCGGCAGAGGAACGGAATATAAATACCCGCACAGCTTTCCGAATCATTACGTAGAGCAGCAATACCTTCCGGATAAAATTAAAGATAAAAAGTATTACGAATTCGGCGATAACAAAACCGAAGCGGCGGCTTTTGAGTATAGGAAAAAATTGCTCGGGAAATAA
>JAGAEK010000028.1 GCA_017828835.1 Oscillospiraceae bacterium
AACCGAAAGAAACCCGATTTGTCCGGTAGACAAATCAGGTTCCTTCCATGGTGACCTATCGGACACGCTATCCGAACACTCGGATAGCTGGTCGGCGGCCGAGAGGGCATCGATGTAGGAAACGCTTTCAGCACAGCGGACATTATAATAAATACAGACTTTATCATCCCAAATATAAACGGCGTTTATCAGCGTATGGATCAAATGCCGTCGAAATTCTTCGTCGAGAAGATCTCCGTTCCGGAACGTATTAAGATACGATTCGATCTCATTGGCGTTGAGCTTGAGCTCCGCTCGGATTTTCAGGTCCGTAATATCTTTTTCAAGGGCTGCCTTCCTTTGTTCAAGGACGGCGGCTCTTTTATTTATCGTTTTGATAATTGTCGGCGAATCCGTCACTATGAGCTTATCGGTCAGCGCCGAAAATTCCTTGTCTATATCAGACACCTGTTTTTCGAGCTTCTTCAAGGTCTGCGCACCTGATTCCTTTTCTTCCAGGGCAACGACTTTTTCGGAAATATCCTTTATACGCTCGTCCGTTAGCAGATAATTAACCGTCTGCTCGCATACGTACCACTCTATAAAATCCTTTTTCTCGCTTTTCTTTACGCAGCAGCGGTTTTTCTTCCGCTTCGCGCAGGTATAATAATAAAATTTTTTGCCGCCTTTGCTGGTTCCTTCATCGCCTACCATAGCGGTGCCGCATTCGCCGCAGAACATCTTTCCGGAGAGGGCGAAAAATGCTTTATCCGCTTTCTTCCCGTATGCCTTCTTGTTCTTCTCCAGAAGATCCTGAACCTTATAAAACGTTTTATCGTCTACTATTCGGGGGCACTCCCTCTCAACGTCGCCGTAATTGTTTTCGCCTATGTAGCAGCGCTTTTTCAGTATCCGTGATATATTTTCAATTTTGAACAGCCCGTTTTTTGACGTTCTGAAGCCGGCATCGTTCAGCGCGTCAGTGATCTGCTTTTTTGTTCTGCCCTCTGAATACATTTTATAGCAGAGACGGACAGCCTCGGCGGCTTTTTCATCTGTGACGAGGCGGTGATCGACGGATTTATACCCGTACGGTGCGATATTCGTCGTCAGCCCTTTTCTCGCCGTCTCTTTCAGGCTCTCTTTTACTATCCTTGACAGCTTCCGGCTGTAGCTCTCCGCCATAGCCTCATAGATACTTTCAAGAATTATGCCTTCATCACCTGCGACGACGCTTTCTTCTGCGGAAAGAACGCGGACGCCGACGCTCTGAAGGTCCTTTTTATATATCGCGCTGTCGTATCTGTTACGCGCGAAGCGGTCAAAACGGTATACCACGATATACGCGAAAAGCTGTTTTTTCGCGTCCCGGATCATACGCTGGAATTCCGGGCGCTGATCGCTCGTTCCGGACACGGCGCGGTCGATATATTCGCCTACGACGTTGAAACCCTTACGCTCGCAGTATTCGCGCGTGACGTGAAGCTGAAAGTCTATGCTGTTTTCTTTTTGCTTATCGGATGAAAAACGGCAATACAGCACCGCGTTCATAGCGTATTCTTCCGGTACCGGTTTAATTTTTGCAAACGCCATTATAACCCTCGTTATTAAATCAATTCGAAAAATGTCTTGTCCGATATAATTTTCAGATCGTACCCGCCGAGGATCAGTTCCTCGGCTTTTTTCATTTTTGTGGATTTGTTACCTTTTACGGATTTTATAAAGTCAAAAGATCCGACGACGAGATAATTCGTTTTTCTTGTTACGTTATCAGATATAAGCCCGCCGACGTTGACGACAAGCTGCATCGCTTCTTTCCTCGACATAGTTCCCAAGTCGCCGGTAAAGACCACGGTCTTATTGTAAAACGGATGATCTTCGTCAAATTCACCCGTCTGCGCGGTTATTGTTGAGCAGTCTATTCTTTTACCAACGTAACGGAAAAGCCTTTTAAACTGCGAAATATCCGAATACCGTTCAGATATAATGCTTTTCATTTTTTCAAAGCATTCAAATGTTATTTTGCAGTCCGAAAGCGCTCTGTGCGCATTTTCATACGAAACGGCGCATTTCGCGGCAGTATCTGATAGCCTGTGATGATCCATATCCGGAAACAGTTTTCTTGAAAAGCGGAGAGTATCGACAAAATTGTTTTTCAAAGTGCCGCAGTTTTCGCTTAACGCAGCGTCGTAAAGAAAATTTATATCAAAATTTGTGTTATGGCCGACGAGAATATCATTTCCGACGAACGAAAGAAACTCGGGTATAACGTCCCGTGGTTCCGGTGCGTCATCGAGCATTTCGTTTGTTATTCCGGTCAGTTTAGTTATGAAGTCAAGGACATAATAATATCCGGTTGTCGAAGACAAAGGGCGAAATGCCGGACTGCTATCGTCATAATAATCGTCTTCATCAGCTCTTTTGTCGTAGCTTCCGAACTCAAAAAACTTTGTCGGTTTTACAAGCGAAGAAAAACTGTCAACCGCCTGTTTATCACGCACGCGTAAAGCGGATATTTCTATAATGGAATCATATACGCAGTCGTAACCGGTGGTTTCTATATCGATTACCGTGTAATCGTCCGGAATTTCAATTATTGACTTTCCTTTGTATTCCCGATCGGTGATTTCCGGTTCTATGTATCTGTAGTATCCGTCTTTTATTTCAAGCTTTAACCCCATAGATCACCTCTGTTTACACGTTCCGCTTTTTTCCGTAGAAGATCTTCCCTGCTTCAAGATTTTTGCGATACATACAGCAGCCCGCATAAATAAGATCGTCGTGTACGCATGTGCCGGCGTCGCTGCACTCGTTATACTTGCCGCAGCAGCCCATTGAATCGAACTGAAACAGCGGATATATAAACCGGTCAATTTTCGAAAAATCAAAATTATCAAAGAAATA
>JAGAEK010000029.1 GCA_017828835.1 Oscillospiraceae bacterium
CCTATCATATCGAAATCGCCCTTGTAGGGGATCTTGCAATCCTTGTCGGCGGAATTGTCGCTTAAATGGATATGCTTTACGTTACCCCCTATCGCCTTTAAAACGTCAAGCGGAGAATAACCTCCCCGGATGCTTTGCTTGACGTCAAGGCAGATTTTAGCGTTCTCGCCTAAATAGTCGCACATTTTTTTGAGAAATCCGACGTCGTTTGCCCGGAATTTCACGACGTTTTCCTGCAAAAGCGTTCCTCCGTTTTCAGCTACGGCGCGCGATATCTCGAAGAACCTTTCAAAATATTCATTGTCGGTCAGAATGCCGTTAGGCTTACCTCCGTGAAGTATCACGAAATTCGCGCCCAACTCATCGGTTATCTCGCCATAACGTCTGAATGTGTCAAGTCCCTCCTCTTTTCTGCGGTCATACGCCGAGAAAAACATAAACGATTCCGCCAAAGACATGGTAGGATGGATCGACAGTATGTCAAGTCCGTAGTGATCTTTGATTTTTTTAAGTTCTGAAACAAAATCTTTGCCGAGTTCGCCCATTGAGTTGAAAAAAATTTCAACGTCCTTTATTCCGCTTTTACCGACCTCTTCAAGCGATTTTTCGGTCAGAAGCGGATAAAGGCAGGCGGTCGATACTCCTATCTTCATAAAAATCCTTTCATATTTTGCTGTTTTTACGCAACGCTAAGGCGTCACGAAAACGGTATTATAATCGGTATATATAACCATTCCGGGCTTTGCTCCCGACGGTTTTTTAACATATTTTATCCTCGTATAATCGACGGGAACGTTTGACGAATTTGCCGCCTTTGAATTCTTTGCGGCAAGTTTTGCGGCATAGACGACGGTCTCATCACTCAAATCCGCACCGCCCGAAAATACGACAACGTGGGAGCCGTGGATATTTTTGGTATGGAACCAGACGTCGTTTTTGGATGCCATTCTTGTCGTCAGGTAGTCATTTTGGATATTGTTCTTTCCGACTATGATCCTATAACCCTCCGCGCTCTCAAATTCAAGGAAATTTGAAGCGGTTTTCTTTGATTTTGACCCATTCCGGCTTTGCTTTATATAACCCGAAAGCGAAAGTTCTTCCCTTATCTCTTTCAAATCAGACGAAGTTTTACATCTCGAAAGATTATCAAGAACCGTTTCAAGATACTCAATTTCCGCCCTGTCGAAATCTATAAGATCGTTAAGAGTCACCGCGGCAACGCTCTTTTTCTTATAGTCCTTGAAGTATTTTGCGGCGTTATTCTGGGCGTTGAGCGAAGGATCAAGTTTAATTGTTATATCGGACAGATCTTCATCGTAAAAGTTTTTGACTGTAACAAAGGTCGCGCCGGGATCGATCGCCGAAATATTTGCCTTGATGAGTTCTCCCTTTATCCGAAGATCTTCCCTGTTCTTACAGTCCTCAAGTTCTTTAAGACGGTTGCAAAGCCGCTTTTCGGCGCGGGAAATAAGGTTGTTGACAAGCTTTGTGACTTCCCCCGTTATACGGCTTTGCTGCGCTTTCTTTGCCCTTTCGGAATAGAAAGCGTCAAGAAGTTCCGAAAAAGAGTCAAAAGTCTTCGTTTTATACAACCCGCCGAACTGGGTGATCTCAAAGAAAGAAAAATCGACCGGTGTTTCGTCCTTAATAAGCATAAACGGCACCGGGTCTGCGGTCAAGCGATCACGATAGTTTTTCAATTCTTCTCTAAGAGAGGAAATATCCGCGATCTCCGAAACAACAACGTCGCCAAGCCCCGAACGGTAAACGATCTCGCCTGCTACAAGCGGAGATATACCGCCTATCGTCGAAAGTATCGCCTTTGAGAGCAGTATGCATTCATTTTCCTTTATTCTTTTGACAACCGTCTCAATATCGGTTGATCTTATATCGATTTTTTCCTGGCTTTCGGGGTAGGAATAGATCGCACCCGGCTGGATAAGACGCTTTTTCAAAAGAATGTCGCTACGCTTGACGGCATCGATTATCCTGCCGGTTTCATCGACAAGAACGATATTACTCGAATTGCCGATAAGCTCAACGATTATTCGCCGCGCTACCCTGTCCCCCAACTCATTTGTCGCCTCAAAGAACAATTCTATAAGCCGCTCAAATCCGCTTTGGGCGACGTCGGTCAGCTTTGCCCCCGAAAAAAACTTCCGGAAAAGCATACAAAACATCGGCGGTTTTTCGGGATTTTCGGGTCTCAGCTTCGTGAAATGTATGCGTGACATTCCGCTTTTTGCTGAAATCATCAGCCTTTCGGCGAAACCTTTTTTACGAAGAAGGATAACTATTTCATCAGCCGACGGCTGGTATATTTTGTCAACGTGAGAATCGATCGCCGTTTCAAGTTCCTTTGCGATCATACCCGTGAAATTGCCGTCGAACGCCATATCCTATCCCTCCGTCAGTTTTAGTATTTCTTCTTGTGCGATTATATTTTCCTTCAAAAAATCCGCATTTTTATCGGTGGTTTGAAGGTCTTTTATACATTTTTCAACTATTTTCAGTTGTTTGAATATATATTCTTTATTATCGTCGGTCGTTGGTCTCAATATCCCTATCCGCTTCCCGGCGGGAGAAAGTTTGCGCTTTATACCGTCAAAACGGCATAGCATAACCGAATAGACCTTGTCGTTTTCGGTGGTCGCCGTCTCCCTTTGCACCTCGAAACCGTTTTCCGCGAGATACCCTCTCAGTGTTGCGGCACCGGTCATCGGCTGAAGGATAAAATCGGATTTTTCCTTATAA
>JAGAEK010000030.1 GCA_017828835.1 Oscillospiraceae bacterium
CGCGTATGCTGCGGTTCCCTTCCAGAAAATCAATACATTGCTCGTTTATGTCTTCGGATTTCTTTATATAAAAATATACGTTCCCATCACTTTCATTTATCGCCTTAAAACCTTCCGCTATCTCTTCTTCACTGGTCCCTGTAACTACTCCGATCTTTCCGCTTTCACCTATCTCTTCTTTTATTTGTTCGTAAACCAAACCGCCTATACTGCCGTAATCTTTTTTGATCTCTACCGCATTTTCAAACTCTTTAAGAGACCCGTCCGGGTCTATGCATTTTATACCCGCCGCAATAACTTTGTATATATAAGAATTGACTTTTTTCGACGGATACGCCGCTATGCAAACCGCTTTCGGGTTCTTTTCGGTGATCAAATCCTCAAGAATTTCCGCCTGCTCGTCGGCAGTTTCGGCAAAATATATGTTCACGTTCTCCCCAAGTTCTTCGCCGGCTTTTTTCGCTCCGTTCGTTATCTCGTCCGTGTTTTCACTGTCCGCTCTGAACACAATGGATACAAAATCAATATCTTCACCCATTGATTCTCTGTATATCCTATCGTTTTTGCTGTATTCCCACTCTGTCTTCTTTTCGTTTATTTCACTCAATTCGCTCTCGGATTTGCCGCATCCCGACAAAAAAGACACCGTAAACAACACTATAAACAGTATCGCTGAAAAACGCTTCATAAAAATTCTCCCGCTCACATATATATTAATTGATCTCCGTCTTAATTATTATTTACAAACCGGAATATCCGCAGTATAATATTGCTGAAGTAATAATAACAGATTTTTACTTTATTTTCAATAACCTAAATTCAAACGGAGGAATTTATTTTGAATAAAAAGCAACGTATTATATTCGGACTCATCGCTTTGGCGCTTATTCTCGGAATGCTTGTGTGGTACATCGTTTTTATTATATCTTCTCTTTGATCGATTTTACAGCAATGGGGTAAAAATATGCAGATTTGGGAAATTGTCTTGATCGCTTTCGCTCTTTCAATGGATGCTTTTGCCGTTTCGGTTTCAAACGGTATCTGTTTGAAAGGCCTCAATAGGTTCAAGCTGTTTATGATCCCCTTGTTTTTCGGCGTTTTTCAAGGTATCATGCCGATAATCGGATATTTCGCCGGCTCCGCTTTCTGCGATATAATCAGCGCCTGGGACCATTGGATCGCGTTCGCTCTTCTTTCGATCATCGGAGGTAAATCCGTTATCGAAACGATAAAAGAAAGAAAAAATCCCTCAAACTGTGATAATTCCCCATCGAAATTTTCTTATAAACTGCTGACTCTTCAGGCGATTGCCACGAGTATCGACGCTTTGGCTGTCGGGATCGGATTCTCAATGCCCGACTTTAATATCGACCCCTATCTTTCTTCTCTGCTTATTGCCTCGATAACCTTCGTCGTATGCCTTTTCGGCGTTACTCTCGGCAAAAAATTAAGCGGCCCTCTTTTGAAAAATTCAGAATTGATCGGCGGTATAATACTTATCCTGATCGGCTTGAAAATTTTGCTCGAACATATTTTAATTAAATAATTATTTTATATCTTCTGCCTCTTGACTTTATTTGTTAATTTAAGTATAATATTATTATACTGCAACCGATTACATTTAAGGAGTCCTTTTTATGAAAAATTTGCTGTCAGTTTCCTTTGCCGGACAAGCCGGGTTTATATTTGAAACCGAAAGCGGTGTAAAGATCGGAGTCGATCTCTATCTCTCGGATTGCTGCTTCCGATATTTCGGATTCAAAAGATTGCTCCCGTATATCTACGATCCCTCCTCTTTGAAACTTGATTATATCGTCGCAACACACGCTCATTACGATCATTTCGACCCGGATTCGATGCCTTTGCTGACCTCAAACGGCAACACAAAGCTCATCTGCGCGTTGGACTGTATTCCCGAGCTCGAGCGGCTGAATATCCCGAAAACCATTGCAACTTTCATAAGACCCGGAGATACTGTCGAAACCCCGGACTTTACTCTGATCGCCGTTCCCTGCGATCACGGTCCCCAACCGCCTCACGCCGTCGGAATACTTTTGAAGATCGGCGGTAAGAAAATATATATCGCCGGAGACACGGCTTTCCGTGCCGACAATTTTTCAAATCCCGTTCTCTCAAATCCGGATCTGTTTATCTTCCCGATAAACGGAGCTTTCGGAAATATGAACGAACGTGAAGGTGCGGAAGCGGCGAAGATCGTCAATCCCAAACTCGCCGTTCCCTGCCATTATTGGAACTTCGCCGAACACGGCGGAAACCCTCAGCTTTTCTCAAACGCCATGGCTTCGACAAAAATCGCCTATTCTCTTATGCGTCCCGGTGAAACAATAAATATCTGAGGTCGATATTATGGTATACAAAACAAATTACAAAAAACGCCCTGCAGTCGCGGTCGACTGCGGTAAATTCAAAGCCGTTTTCCTTCCCTACGACGGCGCGAAACTTGCATCGCTATGCACTCTCGAAGGTAAGGAGCTTCTGGAACAGGCAAAAGGCGAAGAATATCTCCGTCTCGGACTCGATTCCGATTATGTCTCCTGCGAATGCAGCGCGTTCGACGATATGTTCCCTACCGTCGATCCTTGTGAAATAAACGGCAGAAAATACCTTGACCACGGAGAAGTTTGCAGAAGGACTCATCTTATGACGCTTGAAGAATCCAAAGTATCCTTTCTCTGTAAAGCCGATGAGGTCGGCGCGTTTTTCAAAAAAACCGCTTATTCAAAAAACGGTGCTCTTATCATCGACTATGAAATCGAAAACACCTTAAACGAACCTCTACCCTATATCTGGGCGGGACATATCATGTTTGCCGGACGCGCCGGAGCTTGTGCTTTCGACAATTTCCCGAAAAGCGCCGAGACTGTGACGATGTTCGGAAATCCGCCGAAAAACAGGTATATCGGTGAATTAGAGGTTTTTTCCGTTTCCGGCGAATCTTATAAATACTATTACACCTCTTCAAACGTCCCGCTATCCTGCGGAGTTTATTATCCCGACACCGGCGAAAAAACCGTCGTCTCGTTCGAGGGCGACACCGTTAAGTATCTCGGCGTTTGGATGAACAACGGCTCCTTTAAAGGAATGCACAACATCGCTCTTGAACCGTGTACCGCGCCGTTCGA
>JAGAEK010000031.1 GCA_017828835.1 Oscillospiraceae bacterium
AAGTGATCGAAAGACTTGAAAATTTCCGCCGTAAATTCGAGATACAGTGGATGAAAGAGAACAAACCCTACGGATTCGAAATACAGGATATGAGACTGGGCGGCCTAAAGCAAAGGATAGAGAGCTGCAAAAACAGGATCTTGAGTTACCTGAACGGCGAGACCGAAAGCATAGATGAACTTGAAGAGGAAATAATAACAGGCGACAGGGGTACGATCTGGTCGAGAACGGTAACAACGGGGACGATTGCATATTATTTATAAAAAATCGTACTGAATATTGGTGAAAATTTTTTAAGAAAAAATACTAAATGTTGGATATATTTATTGACAAGAAACAATATATAGTGTATTATTTAAGAAAAGTTTAAAAATCGAAAGCAGAGATCTTGTTGTGAAGGTATATGGATTTCAAAAGATGACGACGTTGGACTATCCCGGAAAAATTGCCTGCACGGTGTTCACCGGCAACTGCAATTTCAGGTGTCCTTATTGTCATAACGCGTCGCTTGTACTTGAAAACAAAGAAAAAAGCGAAGTATCTCAGGAAGAGATTTTTTCTTTGCTCAAAAAGCGCAGGGGCCTGCTTGACGGGGTCGCGGTAACGGGAGGAGAGCCGTTGATAAATAAAGATATACCGGATTTTTTGAGTAAGATCAAAGAACTTGGGTATCTCATCAAGCTTGACACTAACGGTTCGAATCCGGAGCTTCTGAAGAAGATAGTTTCGGAAAAGCTTGTCGACAGAGTGGCGATGGATATCAAAAATTCGCCCGAACTTTACGAGAAAACGATCGGGGTAAAGACTGATATGCGTTTGATCGGGGAGTCGAAGGAATTTTTGCTGAGCGGGCAGGTCGAATACGAATTCAGAACGACGCTGGTCAAAGGGATTCACACAAAGGAAAGCATAATTAGGGCGGCCGAATGGATAAAAGGCGCGAAGGAGTATTATCTTCAATCCTTCAAGGATTCGGGAGATCTGATAGCACCGGAAGGGCTTGACGAATTTTCGAAAGAAGAGATCTACGGATTTGCGGAAGCGGTCAGACCTTATGTCGGTTTTGTCGGAGTCAGGGGAATATAAACGAAGAAAAAAGAGGAAAGCAAGGGAGTTTGAATGTATCAGATCATTAAAAGAGACGGACAGATCGCCGAATTCGATATCGGAAAGATCGCGGCGGCGATGAAAAAGGCGTTTGAAGCGACTAACACGGAATATACCGATAATATTATCGATTTTTTGGCATTGAAAGTATCGGCTGATTTTCTGCCGAAGATCAAGGACGGTTACGTAGCGGTCGAAGATATACAAGACAGTGTTGAGGCGGTTTTGTCGCGCGGCGGCTACGAAGGCGTTGCGAAGGCGTATATCCTTTACCGTAAGCAGCGTGAAAAACTTCGTAATATGAAGTCGACGTATCTTGATTATAAAGATACGATCAACAGCTATATCAAAAATCTTGACTGGAGAGTAAAGGAGAACTCGACGGTGACCTATTCGGTCGGCGGACTTATTCTGTCGAATTCCGGAGCAATAACCGCAAACTACTGGCTCAGCGAGATATACGATGAGGAAATAAGCAAAGCACACCGCAACTGTGATCTGCATCTTCACGATCTGTCGATGCTGACCGGCTACTGTGCCGGATGGAGCCTGCGTCAGCTGATAAAAGAGGGACTCGGAGGCGTACCCGGAAAGATAACGTCTTCGCCGGCGAGCCATCTTTCGACGCTGTGCAATCAGATGGTCAATTTCCTCGGAATAATGCAGAACGAGTGGGCGGGAGCGCAGGCGTTTTCGTCGTTTGACACCTATCTTGCGCCGTTCGTAAAGATCGACAATCTCGACTACAAATCTGTCAAACAGTGCATACAGTCGTTCATATACGGAGTCAATACGCCGTCCAGATGGGGCACGCAGGCGCCGTTTTCGAATATAACGCTTGACTGGGTCGTACCGAAAGATCTTGCGAATCAGCCTGCGATAGTCGGAGGCAAAGAGGTGGATTTCACCTACGGCGACTGTCAGAAGGAAATGGACGTCATAAACAAGGCGTTCATAAATATAATGATCGAGGGAGACGCCAACGGAAGAGGATTCCAGTATCCGATACCGACGTATTCGATAACGAGAGATTTCGACTGGTCCGAGACCGAGAACAACAAGCTGTTGTTTGAGATGACTGCGAAATACGGTACGCCTTATTTCTCGAACTATATAAACAGCGATATGGAGCCGAGCGACGTACGTTCGATGTGCTGCAGACTGAGATTGGATCTGAGAGAGCTGAGAAAGAAATCGGGAGGATTTTTCGGTTCGGGCGAAAGCACGGGATCGATCGGAGTCGTAACGATAAATATGCCGAGGATAGCTTATCTTGCCGAAAATGAGGAAGATTTTTATAAGCGCCTCGATCATATAATGGACGTAGCCGCGCGTTCGCTCAAAGTCAAGCGCACGGTCATAACGAAGCTGCTGGACGAGGGACTTTATCCCTACACGAAGCGCTATCTCGGAACGTTTGAAAATCATTTTTCGACGATAGGACTCGTCGGAATGAACGAAGCGGGACTGAACGCAAAATGGGTCAGAGCCGATATGACGACCGAAAAGTGCCAGAAATTCACGATAGACGTGCTGAACCACATGAGGAACAGACTTTCGGATTATCAGGAAAAATACGGAGATCTCTATAATCTCGAGGCGACGCCCGCCGAATCGACGTCCTACAGACTCGCAAAACACGACGTCGAGCAATTCCCGGATATAATAACCGCTACCGGAAAGGACTGCGGAGAGCCTTACTACACGAACAGCAGCCATCTTCCCGTCGGCTATACAGACGATATATTCACGGCGCTCGATATCCAGGACGAGCTGCAGACGCTCTACACGTCCGGAACGGTGTTCCACGCATTTTTGGGCGAGAAGATGCCTGATTGGAAAGCGGCGGCAAATCTCGTACGCAAGATAGCGGAGAATTATAAGCTGCCTTATTACACGATCTCACCGACGTATTCGGTATGTAAGAACCACGGCTACCTCAACGGAGAGCAGTTCGTGTGCAAAGAATGCGGAGAAAAGACCGAGGTCTACAGCAGGATCACCGGATATTACCGTCCGGTACAGAACTGGAACGCCGGAAAGACTCAGGAATACAAGGACAGAAAAGAATATAATATCGAAACGAGCGTACTTCGTCACGAAGGAGTGAAAGACGGCGGCTGCGGATGTGACCACGGCGATTGCGGATGTGAGAAGAAAGCGCCGGACGGAACCGGATCGAAATCGATGCTTTTCACGACGAAGACCTGTCCGAACTGCAGAGTCGCGATAGGATATCTTGACAAAGCGGGATACAAATATGAGAAACTGCTTGCCGAAGAGAACGTTGAGCTTGTTAATAAATTTGAGATAAAGCAGGCGCCGACTTTGGTAGTCACCGACGGAAACGACGTACTCAAATTCGTCGGAGTCGGAGAGATCAGAGCTTATTTGAACGGGCTTGGGGCATAATATGTACGATATAATAGTTGTCGGCGGGGGACCGGCCGGGTTGACTGCCGCGTTATACGGACGCCGCGCGGGTAAAAGCGTGCTGTTAATAGAGAAAAACGCCTTCGGAGGACAGATAACCTGGTCTCCGAAGGTGGAAAATTTTCCGTCTGTTTTAGAGATATCGGGACTTGAGCTTGCGGACAGATTTGTCGAGCAGGTCCTTGATAAAGGAGCTGAGATCGAGCTTGACGAAGTAACTGAACTCTCGGTCGAAGGCGGGACAAAGACGGTCAAAACCGCACTGGGAGGAGAATTTCAGAGCCGCTCGGTGATACTTGCGACCGGAGCGAAACCGCGCAAGCTCGGCGTTGAAGGAGAAGATCGATTCATAGGATCGGGGATCTCGTTCTGCGCGGTATGCGACGGAGAGTTCTACAAAGGCAGAAAAGTGGCGGTGATCGGCGGCGGAAACTCCGCGTTACAGGAAGCGATCTACCTTTCGAAGCTGTGTGAAGAGGTCGTTTTGATCCACAGAAGAGAAGAATTCCGCGGTGACAAGAAATTGGTTGAGAACGTAAAAAAGCAAGAGAATATAAAGCTTTGTTTATCTGTAAAGGTTGTTGCATTTACAGGCGAAAACGCTTTCGAAGGTATCAAGATATCGTCAAAAGACGGCGAGGAGCGGATCATAAGCGTCGACGGAGCGTTCATAGCGATAGGCCACGAACCTGATAACGGGATATTCAAAGAGATTGCGAAGGTCGACGAAGACGGATATTTTGATTCCGACGAGGGATGCAAAACGGAGTCGCAAGGAATATTCGTAGCCGGAGACTGTCGAAAAAAGAGCGTACGTCAGCTGACGACGGCGGTCGCGGACGGAGCCGTGGCGGCTGTGGCGGCTTGCGGCTATCTGGACGGGATATATTGAGAAAACCGAAAAAAATAATGCCGTACCTGCGGATCGATCGCAGGTACGGCATATTTTAGTTTAAGTTTAAAGTATCCGTTCGCCCAAAAATCCTGCGGCGATACCGAGGCAGGCAGCGATAAGGATGACGAATATCGGAGATTTCTTTTTGAATTTCAGTATAAAGAAGAGCGAGACTGCGAATATGAAGGCGGCCGTCAGAAACTCGTAGGAGGTAAAAACGGAGAGGGAGATACCGATCGGGAAAAAGATGGTTTTTGCGATGGATATGACGGCGGCGCCGATAAGACCGACGACCGCCGGTCTGAGCCCGGACATACAGCCTTTTACGAATTTATTTTCCGCAAATTTTGCGAAGAATTTCGCGACGATGATAATTATCAAAAAAGACGGGAGCGTAACGCCGAAGGTGGCGCAGAAGGCGCCGAACACGCCGCCGGTCTCCATACCGACGTAAGTTGAGATATTGACAGCGAACGGTCCGGGAGTGCTTTCGCTGACGGCGATAAAATCGATGATCTCGCTTGAAGAGAGCCATGATTTTGCGATGACTTCCGATTGGATGAGTGGAAGCATCGCATAGCCGCCGCCGAAGGTGAAAGCGCCGATTTTGAGAAAAGTCAAAAACAAATCGAGATAGATCATTTTTTCTCCCTCCCGACTGCGATCAGAGAATAAGCGACGCCTATGACGGCGCATGCGGCGGTTATGATCAGGACGTTTACCTTTAAGAACGCCGCAAGGATCAGGGCGAGTACTGCGATGACGTAAGAGATAACGTCTTTCGGGCATTTTTTATACATTGATATCCAGGCTTTTATTATCAGCGCCAAAACTCCGGCGCGTATACCGTTAAAAGCGTATCTGACCGTTTTCAGATTCTGGAAGCGGTTCAGGATCAGGGAAATCATAAGGATAATAAAAAACGACGGCAGGATAACGCTCAGTGTGGCGCATACCGATCCGAGGACGCCGCAGACCTTGTAGCCGATAAAAGTGGCGGTGTTTATCGCGATGGGCCCGGGGGTACTTTCAGCTATTGCGATGATATCGAGCAAATCGTCTTCGGATATCCATTTTTTCTTTTCGACGATCTCGTTCTGGATGATCGGGATCATTGCGTAGCCGCCGCCGAAAGTGAACGCCCCGATTTTGAGGAAAGTCAGGATAAGGAGGGGCAGATATTTAAGTTTTTCGTTTTTTGTTTTTGGCATCGGAATTACTCCTTTCGGACTAATATAATTATAATATTTTTTTAAAAATAAATCAATAACGGCGAAAAACTAAAATTTTACGGTATAAAAACGGAGAAAATGAATGAAAACATTGCAAAATAAAGGATTTTATGATATAATTTCAAAAAAGGAACGTGAAAAAATGGATAAAGAATATATAATGCAGAAAACGTCCTTAAAAAAAGACGATCATATAGATTGGGAAGATATAGAAGAAGCGAATATAAACGAAAATCCTTGGGGATTCAGAAGCTGTGCGCCGAGCGCCGGAGTAAAAGGAATCGCGTGTGAAAGCGGGTTCCGATTTCTGCTCTATTCTTGTGAAAAGGACCTTCGGACCGAGGCGAAGAACGAAAGCGACGATATTGAATCTGACAGTTGTATCGGGATATTTCTGAATCCGTCGCCGGACGTGTCGGAGGAATATATCAGCATTGAGATAAACCCGTGCGGGACGGTGAAAAGCGAGGTCGGCGTACGGAACAGAAGAAAGTTTGCCGGTGTTGAGATACTGGAGATAAAAGAGCTTCCGGAAGCCGAAGCCGGTGTTGAGATACCTTGGGGGGCGGAAATATTCGTTCCTTATTCCGCGATCGATAAGATATACGGCAAAACGGTATACAACAGCGGGAAAGTAATGCTCGGGAATTTTTATAAATGCAGACTCGGCGGCGAAAGGTCCTACTGTTCCTGCTGGAACGCGGTCGAGACCGGCAGGCCCGAATTACATCATCCCGAGTTTTTCGGAGAAATAATAATATTTTAGTGGTGGTAAGCTGAATGAAGAAGTGGGAGCTAAGAAGAAGGGACAAAGACAGGTCCGAGATACTTCAAAGCGAATTTAATATATCGAAAATAACGGCGGATATTCTTGCGGCGAGAGGGATCGTTGAAAAAGAAGAAGTCGGTAAGTTTATATCCGGAGAAAGCGTGTTTTCGGATGCGATGCTGATGAAAGATATGGACAAGGCGGTCGCGAGGATAGAGAAAGCGGTGGGAAACGGAGAAAAGATATGCGTCTACGGCGATTACGACTGCGACGGTATCACTGCGACGGTGCTGCTTTATTCTTATTTTGAAGATTCGGGCGTTGACGTGTGCTATTATATACCGGACAGAGAAAAGGAAGGATACGGTCTTAACGCAAGAGCGATTTCGGCGATAAAGAAATTCGGCGTAACTCTTATAATAACGGTGGACAACGGGATCTCGGCTTACGACGAGGTGAAATACTCAAACGAACTCGGGATCGACGTGATAATAACCGACCACCACAAACCGAAGGGCAAACTGCCGGAAGCGGTCGCTGTCATCGATCCCCACAGAGAAGACGGCGACGGAACGCTCAGGGAGCTTGCGGGAGTCGGGGTAGTTTTCAAGCTGGTGTCGGCGCTTGAGGGCGACGACGGAAGCGAGACGCTTGAAAGATACGGAGATATAGCGGTGATAGGTACCGTTGCGGATATCGTTCCGCTGACGGGAGAGAACAGGATCATAGTAAAAAAGGGCATCGAGATACTTAAAAACAGTGAAAATCCCGGAATAAAAGCGCTGATAAAGGTTGCGGGACTTTCGGATAAAAATATCACGTCCGAGAGTATCGGGTTCGGGATCGGGCCGAGAATAAATTCGGCGTCTAGGATGGACGATCCGAAAAAAGCGGTAAATCTTTTGTTGAGCGAAGATTATGATGAGGCGTTAACGCTTGCCGAAGAGCTTGACAGATTGAACGCGCACAGAAAAGAAGAAGAGAAAAAGATAATGGACAGTGTTGAGAAAAAGATTTGTGAAGACAGGTCTTTACTCGACAAAAGGGTCGTTGTGATCAGCGGAGAAAGATGGCACAACGGAGTTATCGGGATCGCGGCGGCGAAGATACTTGAAAAATACGGCAAACCATGTGTGCTTATTTCGATAAACGGCGACGAGGCGAGGGGATCGGCGAGGAGTCTTGAAGGTTTTTCGATGATCGATGCGATCGCCGAGTGTTCCGAGCTGCTGACGAGATTCGGAGGACACGCCGGAGCGGCGTGTATGACGCTGCCGAGCGACAGCGTTGAAGAATTTGATGAAAAGCTGCAAAAGACGGCGAGGGAAAAATACGAGACGATGCCGGTCTACACGCTGAAGATAGACAGGATACTGACGATACCCGAGATAACGGTGAGGGAGATCGAGCGATTCGGGATACTTGAACCGTTCGGGTGTGAAAACGAGTCGCCGATATTTGCGATAAGAAAGCTCACGATCGAAGGGATATATCCGATCGGGGACAACAAGCATATCAGAATAAAGTTTTCGCGGGACGGAATGAGCTTGGTTGCGGTATATTTCGGCGTTACGCCGGGTGATTTTGCTTATTCGGTCGGTGAGACCGTCGATATAGCGGCGGATTGCGGAATAAACGAATATAACGGAGAAAAGAAGCCGAATATCAAGATAATCGATATACGTCTGAGCGATTTCAGACAGGAGAGTCTGTTTTGCGGAAAAGCGGCTTACGACGCTTACGCGAGAGGCGAAGGATTGGATGAAGAGAATATGCCGACGAGGGAAGATTTTGTTTCGGTTTACCGTTATTTGAAATCGAACGGCGGCTACTGTTTCGGATATGACGGATTGAACGAGAGGCTGTCGGTAGCGGACGGCGGAATGAATTATTGCAAATTGAGGCTCATACTTGATATGCTGGAATCTGAAAATTTGATAAAGACTGAAAAAGAGAACGGCAAAGAAAAGATAAAGCTTGAAAATTTCGAAGGCAAGATCGATCTGTTCGGTACGGAAAAATATAAAGAGATAGAGAACAGTTTGAAGATAAAAATCTGACAAGGGGTAAATTTTATTTTAGGAGCGCAGAAAATGGATAGTCT
>JAGAEK010000032.1 GCA_017828835.1 Oscillospiraceae bacterium
ATTTTTTGAAATATTTACCGATCGTTTCGGCGGTTTTGACGTCGTCCGCGTACCCTGCCGAAAACAGTTCGGAAATTTTTTGCTTGATATCGCCGTTTATTTCGTATTTTTTCGTTTTTGCGAGAGAATCCATATATCCTTTTACAAGTTCGCTGTCATGCCCGGAAAGCTCGAATATTAGACGCTCAAGGTTGGATGAAATAAGTATATCCATAGAAGGAGAGGTCGTGAGGTGGAATTTTCGGTCTCTGTCGTATATTCCGGTGTTTATAAAGTCTGTAAGCACGTTGTTTTCATTTGACGCGCAGATAAGCTTTTTGATCGGGACACCGCATATTTTCGCGTAGTAAGCGGCAAGTATGTCGCCGAAATTACCGGTAGGGACAGTGACGTTAAATTCTTCGCCGCGCGCAATAGAACCGTTTTTACGAAGCTCGCAGTAGGCGGAAAAATAATATGATATCTGAGGTGCAAGGCGTCCCCAATTTATAGAGTTTGCCGACGAGAAGAAATATCCTTTTTCAGCGACTTCACGCGCAAAATCAGCGTCTGTGAATATTTTTTTCACGCCGCTTTGAGCGTCGTCAAAGTTTCCGCGTACGGCGATCGAAACGACGTTGCCGCCTTTTTGAGTCGTCATTTGAAGCTGTTGTATCGTGCTGGTTCCTCCGAGAGGGAAGAAGACGCATATTTTAACCCCGGGAACGTCGGCGAATCCTTCAAGAGCGGCTTTACCAGTATCGCCGGATGTGGCTGTGAGTATTACTGCCGTTTTGTTTTCTCCGGTTTTTTTGAGGGCTGAGGTCAGGAAAAAAGGAAGCATTTGCAAAGCGAAATCCTTAAAGGCGCAGGTAGGACCGTGGAAAAGTTCGAGGATCTCGATCCCGTTGCCGAGATTTACGAGAGGAGCGGCAGGCGTTACGGGGAATTTCGATAAGTCATACGCCGAACGGGAAAACGAAAGCAGCTCATCAAACGAAAAATCCGGCAAAAATTCCGAAAGTACGGTTGCCGATCTGTGAGGATAATCGAGGTTTATCATATCTTCTATTTTGTCAAGAGAAAAATAAGGGAGAGACTCCGGGACGAAAAGCCCGCCGTCGGAAGAGATTCCCGATACTATCGCCTGAGCGGAAGATACGGACAATTTATTGTTGCGGGAACTTGTGTAGTTCATAAAAACGCTCCTTAAATGAGTTTAGATCTGCTTACGGTTTATTATAACACTGCTTTTTGCTTTTCGCAATAGCGCAGAGCTTACGGATTTGAAAAAATAACCGGAGGCTATGAAAAAACAGACAGGCGTTTTCGCCTGTCTGTTTTTATCAGATGTTTATATCAGTCCTTGAAAGCTGTTCTTGCCTTATAAGAGGTATGGAGCAGCTCGTGTGCTTTATGAGAATTGGGCTTACCGAGGAACTGATCGTAGAGAGCCTTTATCTGAGGATTGTTGTGAGACTGTCTGATGACCTGTCTCTCGTCCTCGGAATAAAGCGCCTCAGCACGTTTTTGTTTGTAAGTATCGAGTATGTCGATATCCTCGTTCGGTAAGAACTGCGGTTTGACATAAGGCTGTCCGCCGCCAGCGATACATCCGCCGGGGCATCCCATGATTTCGATGAACTGGTATTCGCTCTTGCCTGCGCGGATCTCGTCGAGCAAAACTCTCGCGTTCTTCATGCCGTGAGCGACAGCAACTTTGACCTTGGTTCCGTTAATATCGATCTCTGCACTCTTGATTCCGTCGAATCCGCGGACTGCTTCGAATTTGATCATCTCATGTTCTTTGCCGGTAAGTGCAAAGTATGCCGTACGCAGAGCAGCTTCCATAACACCGCCGGTTACGCCGAAGATGACGGCGGCGCCGGTGTAATCGCCGACGATATCGTTATCGAATTCTTCGTCAGGCAGTTTTGTGAATTCAATACCGGAACGTTTGATGAGTCTGCCGAGTTCTCTTGTTGTGAGAACGGCGTCAACGTCCTTAATACCGTCGCGCTGGAGTTGTTCTCTTTCTTTTTCGAACTTCTTCGCGGTGCAGGGCATCACGGATACGACGAACATATCTTTCGGATCGACGCCGATCTTTTCGGCATAGAACGTTTTGAGTATAGCGCCGAACATTTCGTGCGGGGATTTGCAGGAAGACACGTGCGGCAAAAGATCGCCGTAGTTATATTCCGCGTAATTTATCCAACCGGGAGAGCACGAAGTTATCATCGGCAGAACTCCGCCGTTTTTAACTCTGTCAAGAAGTTCGTTCGCTTCTTCCATAATGGTAAGGTCAGCCGAGAAGTTGGTGTCGAAAACTTTCTTAAACCCTAATCTCTTTAACGCGGCGACCATTTTACCCGTCGCGAGCGTTCCGATCGGCATACCGAATTCTTCACCGATAGCAGCCCTTACCGCAGGAGCGGTCTGAACGACTACGTATTTACCCGCTTTCATGGCTTCGTCGACCTTGTCGATCTCGGAGATCTCCATAAGAGCGCCCGTGGGGCATACCGTTACGCACTGACCGCAGAGAAGACACGGGGAATCCGCGAAACTTCTGTTTTCGGCAGGCGCTACGATGGTATTGAAACCACGTTTTTCAAAGCCTAAAATACCGATGCCGTGCGCGTTTTTGCAACGTTCGATACATCTGCC
>JAGAEK010000006.1 GCA_017828835.1 Oscillospiraceae bacterium
AAAAACCGGTCGGAAAGATAAACGCAAGCGAGGAATAGTTTACGGAACAGGCGAGAGCATTACGCATATTATCGTCCGAAAACGGAGAAGTTGATAAGTTCGAAGCTATCACCCAAGTGCAATTATTGATTTCTTCCAGGTTGAACAACTGCTTGTTGACCGAAGCCGCGTCAGAAGAATTCAGAAAAGCGAAATCGGTGGAGCCGTTGGTCAGATTCTGAAGCTCGGAGTATTCGGTTTTCAGATAGATATTGATACCGAGAGGCAAAACGTCGGTATCGGAAGCATAAAAAGGATTTTTACGAAGTTTCCAATATTCTTTTTCGCGGTACGATCTGATATAGAAAGGACCGTTACACAAAATATTATTATAGAGTTTTCCGTATTTTCCGCGCTCTGATGTGAAAAATTCACGGTTGCAGGGCATTGCGGCGGCTTCTGTCAATAAATATAGAAAGTCGGGCTGAGGATAATCAAGAGTTATTACAAGAGTGTAGTCGTCCGGAGCGTATACTCCGAAGCCGTCGGCAGATTCGCCTGAAAGCAGCTTTTCGGCGCCGCTTATCGCGGAATAGCGGCTTGCAAAAGGCGCATAAGTATCTTTTGACAGCAGACGTTCAAAAGCGAACAGAAAATCTGCTGAAGTGACGGGAGTTTTTCCGTCGCTCCAGAAAGAATCCTCGCGCAGATAAAACGTATAGACGAGGCCGTCGGATGAAACGGAATAGTTTTTTGCAACGCCTGAGACGATAGTGCCGTCGGGAGCCATCCTTACCAGACCCTCGAAGCAGTTTTCGATCAGTATCAGCGATTCGGGATCGTCGGCAAGCTGCGGATCTAGAGAGGTTGGGGATGAGTAAAACACGTAATAAAAGATAGTGCGGGTGTTTTTCGAACAGGAAGAAAGAAAAAGAAATGAAACGGCCGTCATTATTATTGCCAATATAAAGGCGGCTGTTTTCCCGATACGCCTCATCACGCAGACCTCCTTAAAGATTTTATATAATAATATTTTAACATTGAGAGAAAATGATATCAACTGCAAATTAAATATTTATTATAAAGAAGTGGCACGGCAAAAGGGGGGACCATATAATATTTTGAGGTGGTGAAGGTGGAACTGTTAAAAGCAGTGTTGATGGGACTTGCGGCAAGCGCGGACAATACCGCGGTCGGTGTCAGTTTGGGAGTATCGGTCGGCGGGATATCCGCGATTTTTTATATAATAATGGGAGCGGTAGCGGCGGCGATTTCATATATATCGGCGGCATTTTTAAAATCCTGCGGAGAAATAGTGGGAGTTACGGCGAAAATAATAGGCGGAGCGGTCCTGATTCTGATAGGTACGGTCGGGATAATAAAAGAGATCACGGATTTCGGAAGAGGTAAAAGCGACGGAGGAAAAAGTCTTTACGGGAATATTACGGTCATAAATACGTTCAAACTTGCGGTTGCGCTTTCGATAGATTGTATACCTATATCGATGAGTGCGGGAATTACGGGAGTTCCGCCTTATGCCATAGCGATTTCGAACGGAGCGTTCGGGGCGTTAAGCGTTTTGGCGGGGGTAAAATTCGGGGAAAAGGGAATAAAATTTCCGAAAGAGAAAGCAAGGATACTGTCCGACGTTCTTTTGATCGGAGTCGGCATAGCCGAAATTTTTGTTTAACAGAAAAAATGACTAAGCGGGAAGCTTAGTCATTTTGGATTTATTACGGCTTTTGTTATTTTGCAAGAGCAAGGGTGTCGCGCGCGATCTCAAGTTCTTCGTTCGTAGGGATTATGCAGACTTTGACTTTTGAATCGGGAGTCGATATAACGGCTTCCTTACCGTTCATATCCTTGTTGGTTTTTTCATCGATCTTGATCCCGAGGAACTCAAGTCCTTTACATACGTCGGCTCTTGCCTGCCAGGATTTTTCGCCGATGCCTCCGGTGAAAGCGACGGCGTCGAGTCCTTCCATGGCTGCCGCAAAAGCGCCGATACATTTCTTTATCTGATAGCGGAGCATATCGAGCGCGAGTATCGCTCTTTCGTCGCCTGCGTCGGCGGCATCCTGGACGTCGCGGTCATCACTTGATCTTCCGGTGATTCCGAGATATCCGGATTTTTTGTTGAGTATTTTTTCGACTTCATCGAAAGGAAGGTTTTCTTTTCTTGCAATAAAGAATGGGATCGAAGGATCGATAGCCCCGCAGCGGGTACCCATCAGAACGCCCTCGAGAGGGGTAAGACCCATCGTCGTGTCTATTGATTTTCCGTTTTTGACGGCGGTGATCGACGAGCCGTTTCCGAGATGGCAGGTAACGATTTTCAGATTCGAATAATCTTTTCCGATAAATTCCGCAAGGCGTCTTGAAACGTATTTGTGGGAGGTGCCGTGATAACCGAAACGGCGGATACCGTATTTTTCGTAGTATTCGTAAGGTATGGCGTACAAAAATGCTTTTTTGGGCATAGTTTGGTGAAACGCCGTATCAAAAGCGGCTACCTGAGTTATCTTTTCGCCGAACACCTTTTTGCAGGCGTCGATCACGGTAAGCATGGCGGGAACGTGAAGAGGAGCGATCTCTTTTGATTCTTCGATCATTCCGAGTACTTTGCCGTCGATGACCATTGATCTGTCGATACCCTCTTTTCCCTGTGCGATACGGTGGCCGATCGCCTTTATTTCGGAAAGGGATCTGACGGCGGCGAATTCTCCTGAGGTCAACAGAGCAACGACCTCTTTTATCGCCTCATAATGATTGGGAAGAGGTTTCTCGAAAATATGTTTTTCACCTTGAAATTTATGCACGATCCTTCCGTCGATGCCTATTCTTTCACAGTTACCCTGAGCGACGACGGATTCATCATCCATTTGTATGAGCTGATATTTCAGAGAAGAGCTTCCCGCGTTCAATACTAAAACCAACATTTTACGATTCTCCTATATAAATAAATTTAAAACCCAGATTATGATAATACATTATTTCTCAAAACGCAATATACCAAACTCTGGTTTTTGAAATCAGGTGCTTATTCCGGCAAACTGGCTCTGATACAGACGGTAGTAACAGCCTTTTTTGGCGAGCAGGTCTTCGTGGCAGCCTTCTTCTGCTACTACGCCGTTTTCCATAACGATTATTTTGTCGGCGTTTCTTATAGTCGAGAGGCGGTGGGCGATAATAAGGCTCGTTCTGCCCTTCATAAGTTCGATCATCGCGTTTTGGATATGCATTTCGGTACGGGTGTCGACGCTTGAAGTCGCTTCGTCGAGTATTAAGATTTTCGGATTTGCGAGGGCGGCGCGTGCAATAGAGAGAAGCTGACGCTGACCTTGGCTGAGATTGCTTCCGGATTCGCTGAGCAGAGAATCGTATTTATCCGGCATACGCTCGATAAATACATCGGAATTAGCGATTTCAGCCGCTTTTTTGATTTCATCAAACGATGCGGAAAGGTTTCCGTATTTTATGTTTTCGGAGATGGTACCTGAAAACAAGGTGGTGTCCTGAAGCACGATCGAAATGCATTTTCTGAGAGATTCTTTTGAAATATCGGTTATGTTTTTGTCGTCGAGAAGTATTTCGCCGGAATCTATTTCATAAAACCTTGTCAATAAGTTCACGACGGTGGTCTTTCCCGCTCCGGTAGCGCCGACGATGGCGATTTTTTGTCCCGGAGATACCTCGAGATTGAATCCTTTTAAGACCGGTTCGCCTTGTTTATAAGAAAATACGACGTTTTTAAAGGAAAGTTTTCCGCGTACGGTATCGGTCGGAAGTTCGGCTTTTCCGTTATCTGTTTCCGGTTCGGAATCCATTATCGCGAAAACTCTGTCTGCACCTGCGATGGCGGTTTGTATCTGAGCGTATTGGTTTGCAAGTTCGTTTATCGGTCTGGTCAATTGCTTTGAATATGATATAAACGACTGTATAGTACCCAACGAGATAGAGCCGGACAGTGCGAGGTATCCTCCGAACGCGGCGACGAGCAGGAAGTTCAGGTTTCCGATCACGTTCATGACGGGACCCATGACGCCGCCGAAGATCTGAGCTTTTATTCCGCATTTGCAAAGCTCGCCGCTGATTTCGGAAAATTCTTCAACGGAGCGTTTTTCTCTGCTGAATGCCGACAGCGTTTTGTATCCGGTAACGTTTTCCTCAATATGTCCGTTCAAGGTTCCGAGAAGTGCTTGCTGAGCGACAAAATACTTTCTCATGATCTTGCCGAGCTTTGACGTTGCAAAAACAGTGAGCGGAACGGTGATAACGCTGACAAGAGTCAGAAGAGGACTTTTTATCAGCATGACGACAAGACAGCCGACGATCGTCAAGGTACCTGAAAACAGCGAACTTATGGAAGTCGAAATTGTGTTCGATACGTTTTCGACGTCGTTTGTCATACGGCTCATGATATCGCCGTGCTTATGGGTGTCAAAATATTTTATAGGTAAACGCTCGAGCTTCGAAAAAAGATCGGAACGCATTGTTCTGACGGTGGATTGCGAAAGTTTTACCGCGATACGGGACTGAACGTAGGTAAGGATCGCGGACGAGAGATAAACGATGAGCATTAGCAGCAGATTTTTAGTAAGCGCCTGAAAATCAACGGATAATTTTTGCTCGTTTATCGTTATTGCGTCGATGGCTCTACCTTGAAGGATAGGAGCGACGATCGTAAGAAACGCCGTAAAAAGTACGATCAATATCATCGACAGGAGCAAATATTTGTTTTTGCCTATATATTTAACAAGCTTTTTGAGAGTTTTTCCGGCGTTTTCGGGCTTTTCTCTGACCATCATCATACCCATCGGACCTCTTCCGCCGCCTCTCGGACCGAAACCCGGTCCGCCCATACCTCCGGGACGCATATTTCTCATATTTACGTTATTTTCCGGACGGGATTGATTGTTTTCAGCCATTTATATCAGCTCCTTTCTGAGAATTTGCGTTTTTTGTCTGAGAATCGTATATATCAGCATATACTTTGCTCGTTTTCAGCAATTCTTCATGGGAGCCGTTTGCGACGATACTGCCGTTTTCCAAAACGAGTATCCTGTCCGAATTCATAACGCTTGCGATCCTTTGAGCGATCGTTATGGTCGTTATGTCTCCGAGATTTTCCGCCAAGGCTTTTTGGAGCCGCGATTCGGTACCGAGGTCAAGAGCGGATGCACTGTCATCAAAAATGATCAGAGACGGATGGCGTATGATTGCACGGGCAATGGATATACGTTGTTTCTGACCGCCTGAAAGAGAGGAACCTTTTTCTTCGATGACGGTATCGTATCCGTCGTTAAAAGAGGTTATAAAATCGTCTGCCTGTGCGATTTTTGCGGCATTGACGACCTCTTCGTCGGTGGCGTTCGGAAGTCCCCAACGGATATTATCCGAAATAGTACCTGTGAAGAGTTCGCTTTTCTGAAGAGCAAAACCGATCTTGGAACGCAGGTTTTCAAGGTCATACTGTTTTACGTCTACGCCGTTGAACAAGACCTCGCCGTCGGTACAGTCATAAAACCTCGGGATAAGGTTTACTAGCGAAGATTTTCCGGAACCGGTAGAGCCGAGAATTGCGATTTTTTCTCCGGGTTTAACGGTAAAGCTTATATTGTTCAGGATCGGGCTGCCGGAGTGGCCGGGGTAGAAGAAGCTGACGTTTTTGAATTCGATTTCTGCAGATGCGGCGTCGTCGCGATAGCTTCCGGAGAGGATACACGGAGTCGTGTTCAGAACTTCAACGATCCTGGCGGCTGACGCTTTTGCGCGGGAAATACTTTGGAACATCATTCCGACCATCATCAAAGACATAAGTATCTGTGTGATATACGTTACGGCGGCCATGACGTCGCCGGCCTGCATTTCGCGTGCTTCGGTCTGATACCCGCCGATATATATAACGGCAATAACGGAGAGGTTCATGATTATCATGAGCAAAGGCATTATCAGGGTGAGAATTTTTTGGACCTTTATATTTGTGTTTACCAGCTCGTCGTTTGCGACATTGAACCGTTTCGTTTCGTAATCTTCTCTCAAAAACGCCTTTACGGTCCTTGCGCCGCTTACGTTTTCCTGAGTTACGGAGTTTACTTTATCGAGCTTTTTTTGAACGATCGAGAACATAGGTGCCGCTTTGAAAAGCAGAATTGCAAGAATCAAAAGCTGAACGGGAAGTGCACAGATAAGAACGATACCGAATTTTGCGTTCAAAGACAAAGCCATTATTATTCCGCCGATGAAAGTGATCGGTGCTCTGACAAAGATCCTCAACGCCTGAGCGACGAAATCCTGGGTCATGGAAATATCGTTTGTCAGACGAGTGACGAGAGAGCCGGTCGTGAATTTATCGGTTTGCTGGAACGACAGGTTCATAACTTTTGAAAACGCGTCTTTTCTCAAGTCGTTACCGAACTTTTGAGAAGCGGTGCCGGCAAAACCCGAGGCGGCGGCACCTGCGACGCCTCCGACAGCAACAAGCAAAAGCATTAGCAGTCCGGTCGATATTATAAGATGCATGTTGTTTCCGAGAACGCCGTCGTTGACGATTTTTGACATTAGCTTCGGCTGCAGCAGATCTATCAACACTTCGCCCAGCATACACAGCGGAGAAAGGAGAGCGCAAAGCCAATACGGTTTTAAATATTTAGCGAGTTTCACTTTTTTAAATCCTCCGAATCAATAGATTTTTCGCCTATCAGATTATTTCTTATTTTAAGGAGAGTTTGTTTCAGAACAAGATTTTCACTGTCTGTGATACCGCTCATGAGATTTTTTTCGAAAGTATCGATCGCCGAGCGTACAAGTCTGTGATATTCCCAACCTTTTTCGGTCAAAAATATTTTTATGCCTCGCAGGTCGTCGCTGTTTATTTCACGCCGAATAAATCCGTCCTGTTCCATTTTCACGAGAGTAACGCTTATAGTAGGGGCTTTCAAATGCGTTTTTTCGGCGAGTTCCCGCAGAGAACATCCGTCGTTCAGCGGCAGGAAAAACAAAATGTTTCGATATCCGCTTTTCACACCGAGATTTTCAACCGCGTGACTGATACTGTCGTTAAAAAGCTTGGACAGTTCGTTGATTATCATCATCGCAGTAAAATCGGGAGGAAGTTTCGGAAAATCGGGAGGAGACTTACTTAAAGGGAAAATTTTTGAGTTTGATTTTTTGCTGTTTACCATAACCATAGCCCTCTTGGTTTATATAATTAGTTTTCTAACTAAATAATATAGCATATTTTTCCGTTTGTCAAGATAAAAAAAGCACCAACTTTACAGTTGATGCTTTTTATTTTATCAATCTTTTGAATCTTTGAACGCGCTTTTCAGTTTGTCGAGGAAAGTGCGGCGTTTTGCGTAATTTTTATCGGATGATATTTTTTCGAATTCACGCAAAGCTTCTTTTTGTTTTGAATTCAGACCGGTAGGAACTTCGATATTCACGCGGACGTACTGTTCTCCGCGGCCTCTTCCGTTGACGTAGGGGATACCTTTGTTGCGGAGTCTGAAGACGGTGCCGGGCTGAGTTCCTTCCGGGACCATATACGTTACTTTTCCGTCGATGGTCGGGACGGTGATCTCATCTCCGAGAGTGGCTTGAGAAAAGGTGATCGGAATATCGCACCAAACGTCGAAACCGTCGCGCTCAAAGATCGGATGAGGACGCATCGAAACGGTCACGGTAATATCGCCCGCGGGACCTCCGTTTATACCGCTGTCGCCTTGACCGCGTATAACAAACGACTGACCGTCGTTAATACCGGAAGGAACGTCAATAGTTTTTTTGATAGTACGGCGGACTCTTCCGAGACCGTTGCAGGCGGTACATGGAGTTTTGATCGTTTTTCCTTTTCCGCCGCATTTTTTACATACTTTTGTGGTCTGGATGATCCCGAGAGGAGTACGCTGAGAAACTCTGACTCTGCCGCTTCCTCCGCAATCGGTACAGGTTTCGGGAGAAGACCCCGCCGCGGCGCCGGAACCCGAACAGGAAGTACAAGTTTCAAGGCGTTGATAGCTGACGTCTTTTTTACATCCGAAAGCCGCTTCGAGGAAAGAGACCGTAACGTCGATCTGTATATCGTTGCCGCGGATGGGCTGGCTGGGGTTGCGGGTCCTTGTTGAACCGCCGAACCCACTGAATATGTTGTCGAAAATATCGCCGAAGTCTTCGAAACCGAAGCCGCCGCCGAAACCTCCGAAACCGCCCGCGCCGGCGCCGGCACCGGCACCGTAAGAAGGATCGACTCCTGCGTGGCCGAACTGGTCGTAGCGGGCTTTTTTTTCGGGATTCGAAAGCACTTCATAAGCTTCGCTGACTTCTTTGAATTTTGCTTCGGCGTCCTTATCTCCGGGGTTCAAGTCCGGGTGATATTTTTTCGCAAGTAAGCGATATGCTTTTTTTATTTCATCGTCGCTGCAGCCTTTTTTCAGACCGAGGACTTCATAGTAATCTCTTTTTTCAGGCAAAATAACACCTCATTATAAATATGTCGGGTAAGCCGTTGGGGATGCGGAAATATCCGCATCCCCTATTCGAGCTGCTGAGTTGATTATTCGGCATCTTTATAATCTGCATCCACGTAAGGTTCGCCGTCGGCGCCGGAATTACCAGCACCGGTATTACCGGCGTCCGCGCCCGGAGTCTGACCTGCGGCTTGCTGTGCCTTATAAACTTTTTCGGAAACCTCAAAGAACTTCTTCTGGAGGCTTTCCTGGCTGTTTTTGATAGCGTCGATATCCGTACCTTTGAGAGCTTCTTTAAGACTGGAGATCTTTGTTTCAAGTTCGGATTTATCTTCAGCGGAGAGCTTATCGCCGAGATCGTTTATGGTTTTTTCCGATTGATATACCATCTGATCGGCACCGTTGCGAAGATCGACTTCCTCACGGTGTTTCTTGTCTTCTTCGGCGAATCTCTCTGCATCTTTTACTGCTTTTTCGATGTCGTCTTTTGACATGTTCGAAGAAGAAGTGATAGTAACGGTCTGTTCTTTTCCGGTTCCGATATCCT
Organism: Oscillospiraceae bacterium; assembly: GCA_017828835.1. Lineage (GTDB taxonomy): Bacteria > Bacillota > Clostridia > Oscillospirales > Ruminococcaceae > RGIG8367. Next base: position 8,995 of record JAGAEK010000006.1, read on the forward strand.
TTGCGGAAACGTGAACGATACCGTTAGCGTCGATGTCGAAGGATACCTCTATTTGAGGAACGCCTCTGGGAGCGGGAGGTATACCGTCGAGACGGAACATTCCGAGAGTTTTGTTGTCTTTCGCCATTTCGCGTTCGCCTTGGAGAATGTGTATCTCAACGGAGGTCTGTCCGTCGGCGGCAGTCGAGAATATTTGAGATTTCTTCGTAGGTATAGTAGTGTTTCTTTCGATTATTTTGGTGAAAACTCCGCCGAGAGTTTCAAGACCGAGAGAAAGAGGAGTTACGTCGAGCAGCAAAAGTCCTTTCACGTCGCCGGTAAGAACACCGCCTTGCAAAGCGGCTCCGATCGCAACGCATTCGTCGGGGTTGATACCTTTGAAGGGCTCTTTGCCGGTTATATTGCGAACGGCTTCCTGAACGGCGGGGATCCTTGAAGAACCGCCTACGAGAAGTATTTTGTCAAGATCTGAAGCTTTGAGTCCCGAGTCGGAGAGCGCTTGTTTGACAGGTCCCATAGTGGCCTGAACAAGGTCTGCGGTGAGCTCGTTGAACTTTGCGCGGGTGAGATTTACGTCGAGGTGTTTCGGGCCTGAGGCGTCGGCAGTAATAAACGGAAGATTTATATTCGCGCTTGTCATACCGGACAGCTCGATCTTTGCTTTTTCGGCAGCCTCTTTAAGACGCTGCATAGCCATTTTATCGTTACGAAGATCAATACCGGAATCCTTTTTGAATTCATCCGCAAGATAATTCATGATTCTTTCGTCGAAATCGTCGCCGCCGAGGCGGTTGTTGCCCGCGGTAGCCAAAACTTCCTGAACGCCTTCGCCCATTTCTATAATGGAAACGTCGAAAGTACCTCCGCCGAGGTCGTATACCATGATCTTTTGATCCTGCTCTTTATCGATACCGTAAGCCAAAGCGGCTGCGGTCGGTTCGTTGATTATTCTTTTAACGTCAAGACCTGCAATCTTACCTGCGTCTTTTGTTGCTTGTCTTTGCGCGTCGGTGAAGTAAGCGGGGACGGTGATGACGGCGTCTGTAACCTTTTCGCCGAGGTATGCTTCCGCGTCACCTTTGAGTTTTTGAAGGATCATAGCGGAAATTTCCTGAGGAGTGTAGCTTTTGCCGTCGATCGTAACTTTATAATCGGCGCCCATATGCCTTTTAATTGACGAAACCGTTCTGTCGGGGTTGGTGATCGCCTGACGTTTTGCAACCTGACCGATCATTCTTTCGCCTGTCTTTGAGAATGCTACTACCGAAGGAGTTGTTCTTGCACCTTCCGCGTTAGCTATAACTACGGGTTCTCCGCCTTCTATTACGGATACGCATGAGTTTGTTGTACCTAAGTCGATACCTATTGTTTTTGACATAATTTTTGCCTCCAATAATTACTTTATATAAATTTTGATTTGCGACTGATCAATTTGCGACTTTGACCATTGAACATCTGATCACACGGTCGTTGAGCATATAACCTTTTTGAAATACTTCGACGATCGTGTTTTCTTCAAGAGAGTCGTCTTCTATATGCATAACGGCGTTGTGGAGAGATGGGTCGAATTTTTCGCCGAGAGCTTTGATTTCCGTGATACCGAGTTGCGAAAGGAAGTTATCGAAAGATTGTTTTATCATTTCGACGCCTTTTTTGAATTCGGGATCGGAACATTCCGCACAAAGAGCTCTTTCAAAACTGTCCGCGACCGGGAGCAGCTTCAGAACGACTGAACAGATCGCCTCGGGATATATCGCGTCACGTTCTTTTTGGGAACGTTTGCGGAAGTTGTCGTATTCCGCGAGCAACCTTAAAAACTTATCGTTGAGCTCTGCATTTTCGGCTTTGAGCTTTTCTTCAGGAGAAAGCTCGGGAACGGGCTCGGATTTGTTTTCAGAGGGAACTGACTCGGATTCTGCTTTATTGATCTTCTCATCCGTGTCGGCTTTTTTCTGCTCTTTATTTTTCTGCTTGTTTTTATCTTTATCTGACATTTTTCAAAAGGGCCTCCAATCATTCGTTGTGCTGCAGCGTTTCGGAAAGCAGTTTTCCGAGAGTGTTTGCGAAATATTCGATATGAGGGATAAGAGTCCGGTAGTTGAGCCTTACGGGGCCGATAACGCCGACGGTACCGCCGTTTTCTTTTCCGACGTTATATCCTGCGAAAACGATCGAAGCTCCGAACAGCTCGTAGTTTGAATTTTCTTTTCCGATTTTGACTTCCGCACCCGACGTTTTACTGTTGAGCAATGAGGACATATCGGCTTTGTTGGAGATGAAGGAGAGCAAATCGTGCGCGATTTTTTCGAATTCACCGTAAGAGAGGAGATTTGTTTCTCCGTCAACAAAAAACTGACCTGCCCATACTTCCCGGCACAATTCGTAGATGGAAAGGATCAAGGGGTTGAACAGCCTTGAATACTCTCCGAGAGAAACCGTTACCGAGTTAACGTAGAGTGTTGAGATCTCATCAAGAGTTCTGCCGCAGAAACGGTCCGTTGCAAACTTCCGGAAGAAATCCGCAATATCCGGAGTCAGAAGAAAGTTCGTCCGGCAAACCTTATTTTTAATAACGCCGTTCGATGCGAGCAGTATTAAAACTACCGTTCTCGAATCCACCGGAACAAGATCTATTTTTTTGACCGATACGGTTTTCGGAGTGGTGGAAGCGACGATTGCGGCGCATTTCGTATATTCCGAGAGAACGTTCGCGGCGTCCTCCATAAGTTTGTCGGGATCCGGATCTCTGACGTTGAAAAGCGCGTCTATTTCGGCTTTTTCTTCAGCGGAAAGCGGTTTGCAGCACATAAGTGAGTCTATATATTTTCTGTATCCCAGATGAGAAGGTATCCTTCCCGAAGAGGTGTAGGGCTGTTCGAGAAATCCTTCGTCAAACAGTTCGGACATATCGTTTCTGATAGTGGCGGAAGAAACGTTGAGATCGGAGATTTTCAAAAGAGTTTTCGAACCGACCGGTTCGCCGGTACGGATATATTCTTCGACTATTGCCGCAAGTATTCTTTTTTTACGGTCTTCAATATTCATATCCGTTTTTCGCTCCTTTCAGAATTAGCACTCTCACTCTTCGAGTGCTAACGATTATATTTTACACTATTTTCTCCGATTGTCAAGAGGAATATTACAAAATTTGTGAACATTTCAAAAATATTTTTCAAGTGTTTTGAAAACAATAAAAAGTCGGTTCGGGTTTGTATAGCGCGGAAAATTTTCGGACAAAATAAACCATATATAAATATAAGGAGGAATGACAATGCCGATAACACCGAAAGAATACGGGCAGATAAGCGGATCGGCTTCAAGACATACGAATATCCTGAAGACCGTCGTTTTTGCGTTTTTGACCGGAGGAACGATATGCTGTATAGGGGAGGTACTTTTGAAGTTGTATTCTGCCGTGGGACTTGATGAAAAGACGGCGTCTGCGACGGTATCGATGACACTTGTGTTTTTATCGGTAACATTGACGGGGATCGGGGTTTATGACAAGATCGCGAAATTCGGAGGAGCCGGAAGTCTTGTTCCGATAACCGGCTTTGCAAACGCGGTCGCGTCTCCCGCGATAGAATTCAAAAGCGAGGGATACGTTCTCGGATTGGGTGCAAAAATGTTTATTATTGCGGGACCGGTTATAGTCTACGGAACAGCTGCATCGGTTTTATACGGACTCATACTGTGGATATTCCGTCTTTATTAAAAGGAGGTTATTTGATATGTCCGTGAAATTAGGCAGAAGCACGATTTTGACCGACAGCTTTCCGTCTGTGGCCGGATATGCGTCGGTAGTGGCGAAAAAAGAAGGTGAAGGACCTCTCGGAAGAGAGTTTGACGTAATCTGCGACGATTATTATTTCGGAGAGAAGACCTGGGAAAAAGCGGAGAGCAGGATGCAGAAGGACGCTATAATCAAAGCAATGGAAAAATGCGGAGTAACGGGACAAGATATCGATTTTATATTTGCGGGAGATCTGCTTAACCAGTGTATAGCGGCGACCTACGGACTGAGAGAACTCGGAATACCGTATATCGGAATATACGGAGCGTGTTCGACAATGGCGGAAGGATTAGCGCTTGCGTCGGCTTTCGTTGATTCGGGACTCGCAAGAAAGACGGCGGCGGTAACCTCTTCGCATTTTTGCTCTGCAGAGCGTCAATTCCGTTTCCCGCTTGAATACGGCGGGGTGAGGACTCCGACGAGCCAATGGACGGTAACGGGGGCCGGAGCAGTGATAATAGGGAAATCTGATAAACCGCCTTATATAAAAGCAGTACACTTCGGCACTGTTACCGATATGGGAATCAAGGATATAAATAATATGGGTGCGGCAATGGCTCCGGCGGCGGTGAAGACCTTTGAAGAATATTTTTACGACACGTCGACGCAGCCGTCGGATTATGATCTGATCGTAAGCGGAGATTTGGGGATTACCGGCAGAGAACTCGTTATAAAACTTTTGGATCGCGACGGATTTGATATGGGAAAAAATTATACCGACTGCGGACTTTTGATATATGACCGTGAAAAG
>JAGAEK010000033.1 GCA_017828835.1 Oscillospiraceae bacterium
GATAAGTGGGTATTAAGACGGTATATGTTTGTTCGAATTGCGGTTACGAAGCCATAAAATGGAGCGGTAAATGCCCTGAATGCGGATCATGGAACAGCATGGAAGAAATTGAGCGCGATATATCTCCGGTTAAAACCAAAACGAAAACGGTATACTCAAAAGGAAAAGAATGGACAACGTCCGAAGACGGTGCCGTTCAGGTGTCGGAGATAAATTCTTCCGATGAGATGAGATACGACACAGGTATCGAGGAACTTAACAGAGCACTCGGAGGAGGGCTTGTAAAGGGTTCGGTGACTCTTTTGGGAGGAGACCCAGGAATCGGAAAATCAACGCTTTTACTGCAAATGTGCGGGCATTTGTCTTCGGCGATGAAGATATTATATATTTCCGGCGAGGAAAGCAAACGTCAGATAAAAATGAGAGCCGACCGTATGGATATAAATTGCGGGAACGTATACGTTGCAACGCAGACCGATATAGAGAAGGTATGCGATCTTATCGGAAACATAAAGCCGGACACGGTAATGATCGACTCGATACAAACTATGTATAATTCGGAAATTTCGTCTGCTCCGGGCAGCATAACCCAGGTCAGAGAGTGTACACAGATATTGACGCGTCTTGCGAAAACGATGCAGATACCTATGATGATAGTCGGACACGTCAACAAAGACGGAGCGATAGCTGGCCCGAAAGTCATGGAGCATATCGTTGATACCGTTCTTTATTTTGAAGGTGACAGAAATCTTTCTTATAGAATTTTGAGAGCGGAAAAAAACAGGTTTGGTTCGACGAATGAAATAGGTATGTTTGAAATGTACGACAAAGGATTGCGTGAGGTCAGCAATCCGTCGTCCGCATTGTTGTCGGAGCGTCTTGAAAACGTTTCAGGATCGTGCGTTTGCAGTGTTATAGAGGGAGCAAGGCCTATTTTTACGGAGATACAGGCGCTTGTTGCGAAAAGCGGATTTACCGCGCCGAGAAGAACGGTCGCGGGATTTGATTATAACAGAGCGGCGCTTTTGATAGCGGCGATCGAAAAACGAGCGGGATATTATTTCGGAAGTGCGGACGTCTATATAAACGTCGTCGGAGGATTGAGACTTGATGAGCCGGGGGTTGATCTTGCAGTGGCGATCGCACTCGTTTCGGGACTTGTCGATACTCCGGTTGACGCAGGGACGGTTGCGTTCGGAGAAATAGGACTTTCAGGTGAAATACGGGCGGTTTCAAGGGCGTCCGAAAGGGTAGCGGAGGCGGTGAAATTGGGCTTTGGCAAGTGTATCGTCCCTTACGGCTGTCTTTCATATATACAGCCGGAACTCAAGGATAAAATAGATATTTGCGGGGTCAGAACGCTGTCGTCGGCACTTGATATCGCCTGTCAAAGATAAACAGAACAAATAAAAACTCCTCCTTATGTAAAGGAGGAGTTTTTATTTGAATTACTTACACGATCTTGACTGCGCCGACAGGACGGACGGAAAGCTGCATACAGGCACCTTTACCGAAAACGGCGTCTAAAGCGGCTTTGTAATTATCAAGCAGATCGAGCGGGACGTAAGCTTGGATCGTTCCGGCAAAACCGCCGCCGTGTACTCTGCAGGCGCCTCTTCCGGCCAACACTTTTCTTGATATAGCAAGGGCAAGCGGCAAATTTTGAGACGACGGATCGGACGAACAATATAAATTCTGCAGACACTCGAACGAACTGTGGCCGGATTCATTGACGAATCCCAAAAAAGCATCGAAATTATTTTCCGATAACGCTGAAGCCATAAACAGAGGAGTATCGTTATCATAATAAAAATGCATTGCTCTCAATACCGCGCGATCGCCGTATAATTTGCGAAGCTGCGGGATATTTGACATAAACTCGTCTTCGTCGACCTGGCGGAGAGCATCACGCCCGAAAAACGAGGCGATATTTTTCATTTCTCTCGGAACTGACGCGTATTCGTCGGTGAGATTCGCGTGTGAGCCGCCGGTATTAACGATGCAAAGAGCATGGTTTGCGGCGATAAAATCAAAATCTACGCTCTTAATGATAGGGGACCGGACGTCTTCGAAGTCTATGAGTACGAATCCGCCGACGGAACAAGCCATTTGGTCCATAAGTCCGGAGGGCTTACCGAAAAACACGTTTTCCGCATACTGACCGGCTTTTGCAATTTCCGGAGCAGTAACGGCGCCGTCGTTAAAGAGGTAATTCAAAGCGGTTCCGATAACAGATTCAAATGCGGCAGAAGAGGAAAGACCAGAACCCTTGAGAACGTCGGAAACCGTATACATATCGAAACCGCCTATTTTATAACCGTTGTTCACAAACCAGGCGGCAACACCTCTTATCAGAGCGGCGGCAGATTCGCGTTCTTTTGCGACAGGAGTAATTTTTTCTGATGATATATCTATGGTATCAAGGTTGAACCCTTTTGATTTTATTCTGATCAAATTATCTGTATTTTTTGATGCGGCGCCTATTATATCAAGATTTACGCTCGCGGCAAAAACGCGTCCGAGCTGGTGATCGGTATGGTTGCCGCCGATTTCGGTACGTCCGGGTGCGCTGAATATGGAAATATCGCGGTTTTTACCGAAATTATTTTCGAAATCAACAAGAAATTCTTTATATCTCGATATTTGATTTTTCACGTTTTTTTCGGATCCGTAGATCTTTGATAATGACGGATCGAGTTCTCCGTGTTCAAGAGAATGGATCAATGCGTCAAATTTCATTAAAAAAATCTCCTTTAAATATAGAATATTGTTGCAAAATCGGAACAAATATATTATAATATAAAAAAGAGTAAAAATCAAGAGACGTTTGTATAAGGAGGAGAGAAAATGGTAGAAGTTCCATATAAATATTCGTTTCATTCTCAAGTTAAGAATAATTTATCCCTGACTGTATACAACAGCGGGTTTGAGCAATGCGAAAAGGGCTTTTCATGGGGACCCGCACTCAGAGACCATTTCCTTATACACTATATTACGTCTGGAAAAGGAATTTACAAAGTCGGGGATGACACGTATCATCTCGGAGAAGGAGATATGTTTTTAATAAACGAGAATACGAGCGTTTATTATCGAGCCGATGATGATGATCCGTGGAAATATAATTGGGTCGGATTTAACGGTACCGACGCGAAAAGAATATTGAATATGACCCCGTTCGTGAACGGCCGCGTTGTAGTAAATTTGCAGAACAAGGAATTCGGAGACCTGCTTTATGAGATATACCGTGTAAGAGGTTTTGACGAAGCTTGCGAACTTGAGATGCTGGGAAGATTATATATCTTTTTGGGCGAGCTGGTAAAGCTGACAAGGATCGATAATATTTCATTCAAAGGAAATTACAGGTATATCAAATCTGCGCTGAATTATATAAAATTCAACTATTCAAGAAAGATAGACGTCAAAGACATAGCGAATGAGATCGGAGTTTCGAGAAGTCATTTATATAGGGTCTTTGTCAGTCAGCTGGGAATGTCTCCGAGCGATTATCTTGAAAAATACAGGGTAAACGAAGCGCTTGCTCTGCTGAAAAATCCAGATCTGTCGATAGCTGAAGTGGCAAATTCGGTCGGGTTCGACGATCCGCTTTATTTTTCGAGGGTATTCAAAAAGAACAAAGGCATGTCGCCGTCAAAATATCGCTAATTCAATATCGAAAGTATCTCTTCGAGGCCGAGAAACGGCTGTAAAGCTTTATTGATTGACAGCGATATCAGCTCTGATGTGCGTTTTAAAATAACGTCGATGTCTCTTGGAGTTATTATTAAAGATTTACCGCTGTTTTTCAGGTTTTGCAGGGTGTTGCTGTCGATATCGTCGTTCAGATCGTTGAGAAGCTCGACGGCCAGAGTAACGGCGTCGACTACTGTTGGGACGCCTATTGATATCACTTTTATTCCGCCTAAAGAGGACGGACTGATCTCTTTTCTTGCGTTCATCACGCCGGAGCCGGGCGATATACCGCTGTCGGATATCTGGATCGTATTTCCGAGACGTTCCGTGCTTTTTGAAGCGAGGGAGTCTATTAAAATTACGGCGGAAGGGTGTATCTCGGATGAAATATAGGAGATTATTTCGTCTGTTTCAATACCTGTCTGTGCGAGTGTTCCGGGAGAGATAACGGAAACGGGTCTGAATTCGTTGAATTGGGATGCGGTCGCGGTATTTTGATAGAGATGTCTTGTGGCGATAACGCGGTCTGCGGCTTTTGGACCGAGAGCGTCGGGAGATATCGCGCGGTTTCCGATACCGGCAACGAGAACAGGGGACGTTGTGTTAGGTATAAGTTTTTTTATCTCTTCAGAAATTGCGTGAACAGCGCTTTTAAGATTGACGGTACCGTCGAAATATTTGTTTATAAACGCGGTTATATAAACACCTTTCGGCTTTGATATCTTTTCGGAGGCGTCGTCCGAAGTAACGGTAACTTTAACGAAATCGATACCGGAGACGTTGAATTTTTGCTGAAAGATTCCGTCTTTAAGAGTGTCTTTGTGGAGTTCGTAAGCTTCGCAGGCAAGATCTGTTCTGAAATTCATATAGTATAACATGTCCTTTCGTAAAAAAAATAATAATTATTAGTATTTTATCCGAAAGTTTTTTAAAAAACGGTTGCAATTTGTAAA
>JAGAEK010000034.1 GCA_017828835.1 Oscillospiraceae bacterium
ACGAAACCGGTCGGGCTCGGCGCGATCCTCGTGACCTTTGCACCCTCGGGCAGATCTCTTTTCGGAAATCTTGCTTCGATATCCTCGGGTGTGAGACGGATATGCGGGAAAAGCAGCTCCGCGAGATAATTTTGATCCATAAAATCAATCCTTAATAAAAAATATATATAATACGATAACACAAATTTCCGCGTTAATCAACGCTATAAAGTGATTTTCGCGATATTTATATCCGTTGAAAAGTTCGAGAAGCTGTAGAGAACGATGATTTTGTCGAAACTGTTCGCCGCCATAAACTCGCTCAGGTTCTGAGGGATATACCTCAGATCGACCGCGACGACGGTTTTATATTTCGTCAGAAGGAAGGGGGCGAAGGAATTGCCGTAGGAGTCTTTTATCAAAAGGCAGCTGCCGGACGCGCCGGGACAGTCCGAAGAAATAACGGTGATACCGTTGTTGCCGTGGATAAAACCGGCGTAAGCGTCGTAATCGGAAAACTTGTCGACGTTATGTAGCGAGGATGAAGTTTCGCCGTCGTAAGTTACCGACGCGACGGGAAAATCGTAATAGCTTATAGTATCCGGAACGGCGGAAAAGAGTTTGCATTTGTTATAGTAAGTTCCCAAAAATCCGCCGTAATTTTTGATTTCGTAGCATGAAAGGTCGGGCATAGGCTCCGAGAAGGAGTCCATGAAGCGAGCGAAAGCGATCTGAGCGCCGAGGTTAGTCCAGTGGTGATCCGTACGGTAGAAGATATACTTGTCCGCGTTTTCAGAAAGTACGTCTCTTACGTCGACGGTCTTGATACCGCATTCCGAAAGTTGTGAGAATATGTCGTCGATGATTGGATTTTGGTCGATATTATCGGCGTATTTCGGCATATATTCCGACAGCACGTTATACGACGACGGTACGAGCAAAAACGAGATATCAAAGCCGCAGTCGGAGGCGAATTCTTTTATATAGCCGACGTTTTTCTTTATTCTGTTTTGGTCCGCCGACGTTACCTTTTCAAACATATAGCCGTTTTTTCCGTATATGACACCGTTATTTTCGAGTTTGCCCGTAACGTATTCGCTAACGGATTTTACGTTTATCCAGAGATTCCGGAGAATGAACTGATCGTTGACGTAATCTTCGAAATCGAGGCCGAAATCGCCTTCGACGAGCCGTCTGTAGCTGAAAGCGGGAAACTGTTTAAGCTCGCGGTTTTCGGAGGGAGAGAAATCGGAGTCGGGTTTCAGGATATCCGCCAAAGAGAGTATTCCTAAAACGGCGGCGAACAAAACTACGATAAAATATTTTTTAAAAGCCGCTTTAAAAGTCATTAAAATTTCCTTTCGTAAAATTTATTTTGCGTCGAGCCAATTTTTACCGACGCCGATCTCGACCGTCATCGGGACCGAAAGAGATACCGCGTTTTCCATTTCTTCTTTCAGGATATCGGAGACGCGGGATATTTCGTCGGAAGTAGCTTCAACGATGAGCTCGTCGTGCACCTGGAGAATGAGCCGGGCGCGCAGGCCCTCTTTTTTCATGCGGTTGAAAACCTTTATCATAGCGAGTTTTATGATGTCGGCGGCGCTGCCCTGGATCGGGGCGTTTCTTGCGGCGCGCTCACCGAAAGCGCGGGTGGCGTGATTCGAGGCGATGAGCTCGGGGATATATCTTCTTCGACCGAACAGCGTGGTTACGTAACCGTTCGTTTTCGCCTCTTCGATTATACGTTCCATATAATTTTTGACGCCGGAATAATAGGTCAGATAATTTTTGATATATCTGTCGGCTTCGGCGACCGATACCGATATGTCGTTTGAAAGCGAGAAAGCTCCGATACCGTAAACTATGCCGAAATTCACAGCTTTTGCGCGGCTTCTCATCTGATGTGTAACGAACTGCTCGGGCACTCCGAAGACCTGCGCCGCGGTTTTCGTATGGATATCGGTGCCGGTCATAAAAGCGTCGCGCATAGCGGCGTCGTTTGAGATATGGGCGAGTATTCTGAGCTCGATTTGAGAGTAGTCGGCGTCGACCAGGCTCCAGTCATACGACGGAATGAAGAATTTTCTCATCTTACTTCCTTCGTCCGTACGGATCGGGATATTCTGCATATTCGGTTCGACGGAGCTGATCCTTCCGGTCCTGGTTTCGGTTTGGATGAAGGTGGAGTGGATCTTACCGTCCGCGCAAAGACCGAGAAAGCCGTTTACGTAGGTGGATTTCAGTTTGGTCAGACGGCGGTATCTCAAAATAAGATCGATTATCGGATGTTTTGAGCGCAGATATTCGAGGGTGTCCGCGTTTGTCGAATATCCGTTTTTTGTTTTTGATTTACTCGGCAGACCGAGGTCGTCGAACAGTGTTTCGGCGAGCTGTTTCGGAGAATTGATATTGAATTCGCGGCCTGCGAGCATATAGATACCGTTTTTGAGTTCGGCGATCTCGCCGTCGAGTTCTTCGCCGTATTTTTCGAGACCGTCGGCGTCGACTGAAAAGCCTGCGAGTTCCATTGATGCGAGCACCTCCGCAAGAGGGAGTTCGATCTCGGAAAGCAGTTTTTCCATACCGTTATCGCGTATTTTTTCAAAGAGCGTATCGCAGAGCTCCGAAAAAGCGGAACAGTCCGAAAGGAATTTGTTCTCGTTCGGGGTGATCGGAACTTCGTAAGACGCGGCGAGTTCGCTTGCCGAATAGGAAGAGGCCGACGGAGTCAGGAGGTAAGCCGCGAGAGAAAGGTCAAACGTTATATTTTTCACGTCAATATTATTTTTTTGAGCGAAGCGGTAGATCAGCTTCGAGTTGTCGGTACGCAGCGCAGTATCCGACGACAGGAGCCGCGAGATATAATCTTTAACGCTTTGAGTATCCGCCGTGTGATACACGCTGCCGCCGGAAACGACGGCAAACTGAATTATATCGTCGTTCGAAAAATCGAAAAGCACGTCGGCGGATTTTTCCGGTACGGGGAAGTCTGCGGCGGAATGAACTTCGATGAAATTTTTCGGTTCGGCAGCGGTTTTTTGAACGGACGTCGGAACTGTGTCGGCGGAAAGGCCGAGTTTTTCTATGAGTTTAAACATATCGAGTTTCGACAGGATACCCGCCGCAGCCGCACGGTCGGGCGTTTTCGGGATATAGGAACCGATATCGCCGTCCACCGGCGCGTCTTTTGAGATAGTCGCAAGAACGCGGCTCATATAGGCGGAATCTTTTCCGTCTATAAGCTTTGTTTTGAGCGAAAGTTTATCGATAGAGTCGATCGAATCGTAAATATTGTCGAGCGAGCCGTACTTCAACATAAGAGCGGCGGCGCCTTTTTCTCCGATACCAGGAACGCCGGGGATATTATCAGATGCGTCGCCCATTATCGCTTTCAGATCGATGAGTTTTTCTGGCGGTATACCGTATTTCGCGATAACGGCGTTTACGTCGAAAAGCTCCGATTGAGGAGAGCCGTTTTGAGTCCATGCGAGCCGCACGAAAGTCTTGTCCGAAACGAGCTGCATACTGTCGCGGTCTCCGGTCGCGATAACACAGTTCCAGCCTGACCGTTCACAGGCGGCGGAGAGCGAGCCGAGAATATCGTCGGCCTCGAAGCCCTCGATCTCGACTGTTTTATATCCCAGCGCCGAGATTATATTTTTGACGATCGGGAGCTGTACCGCAAGTTCAGGCGGCATACCCTTTCTTTGCGCCTTATACCCGGAATAAAGCTTGTGCCGGAAGGTGGGAGCCTTCAGATCGAACGCGAAAGCTACGGCGTCCGGCGCCGTTTCTTCGAGCAATTTAAGAAATATCCCGAAAAATCCGTAAACGGCGTTCGTCGGAGTACCGTCTTTGGAGGTGAGCGGTTTAACTCCGTAAAAAGCGCGGTTTATTATACTGTTCGAGTCTATAGCCAAAAGCTTCATAACGCTGCTCCTTAAGTAATTTGTAAAAATTATACATCAAACGATATTATTTTTCAATATCGGTGATTTTCGGAAGTATAATTTCTTTTCCGAGTTTAAAAGAATATATGACAGTCTTTGAAATTGGCATTTCGAATATTTCCGAAAGTATGGAAGAATACAAAAACAGCTGATTTTTATATCTTTCGACGAGCTCGTCTCCGGATCTGACGTTATCGGTTTTGTAATCGACAACGGTTAGCTTGCCGTTTTTGATGAAAACGCAGTCCGCGATACCCTGCAGGGATATGAGTTCGCCCTTTTCGAAACCGAGTTTTTCGGAGGGGATGTTATAGATGAATTTATATTCGCGGAAAAGCTTGTCCGCGTTGAGCATACCTTTGAAAATCTCCGACAAGGTGAACACCTTTACATCTTTTGTTTTTACGGCGGCGGCTTCTTTTTCCGAGAAGAAGTTCAAAGAACAAAGCCGTTTGAGTTCGTTTTCCGGGGATTCTGCGGCTGCTTTCAGATCCATCAGCTGGAGGAAGCGGTGGTTTATCGAGCCGATCTGGGCGGGAGACAGCGCGTTGTCCTTCAAAAACGACGGTACGGACGAAAACAGGAAGTTTTCGGAGTCGGACAGAGAGGAATTGTATTCCGATACCGTTATTTTTGACGGGATTTTGAGAGAACTTTCAAACGG
>JAGAEK010000035.1 GCA_017828835.1 Oscillospiraceae bacterium
ATGTAAGCGCATGACGACAGAGTGATTAATACAAACGTCATCGCCAGAATTAAACATATTATTCTTTTCATTTTTTCCTCCTTCTTTACAGCAACTAATACAACTACACACTTAGATTATATACCCCCCCGCGGTTTTGTCAAGAGTATTTGTTGTAATTACTGCTATTTTTTTAATTAATTCGATTAAATGTTTATGACAAAACAGTTTTTCCGCTTTAAAAAAGCTTTCATATATATAGACGTAAAAAAACGCAAAAAATAACGCTACTTTTTAAATGTTTACAAAATGTTCACAATTAGAGTGAAAAATTCCCATTATTACGCAAAAATCCCGCCAAAAGGCGGGATTTTCTGAGTCTTTTATTATTCTATTTTCCATTTTGTGCCGAGAGGGGTATCCATCAGCGTTACGCCCATAGACGTCAATTCGTTTCTGATCTCATCGGCTCTGGCATAGTTTTTCTCTTTCTTGGCTTTTGCGCGCTCCTCGATCATTGCTTCGATTCTATCAGAAAGTTCTTTGTCAACTTTGATCTCTCCGATAAAGCCCATAAGATTTCCGAGTTCAAGGAAAACGTCTCCCGCTTCTTTGACTGCCTGCTTTGACGCTCCGTCTGCAATAAGGCTGTTAAGCTCTCTTACTATTTCAAACAATGCGGTAACGGCGTCGGCGGTATTAAAGTCGTCGTCCATCTTTTCGATAAACGCGTTCTTATATCCCTCAAACACAGCTCTTTTTTCGCTGCTGAGCTCTTCCCCGTCTTTTGCGTTTCTGAGATAGAACGCGAGATTGTCGGCACAGTTCTGTATTCTTTCGACAGCGTTTTTAGACGCTTCAATGATATCGACGCTGTAATTGATAGGCTTTCTGTAATGGCTTGACAACAGGAAATATCTTATCGCGGGATAACCGTATTTTTCCGCAACGTCGCGAACGGTGAAAAAATTGTTCAGAGACTTGGACATTTTCTGATTGTCAACGTTTATAAAGCCGTTGTGCATCCAGTAATTGGCGAACTTTTTGCCGGTTGCAGCCTCGGATTGGGCTATTTCGTTTTCGTGATGCGGGAAGGTAAGGTCAACGCCGCCGCAGTGAATATCTATAGTATCGCCGAGATATCTCTTTACCATAGCGGAGCACTCGATGTGCCAGCCCGGTCTACCCTGTCCCCAGGGAGAAGGCCACGAAGGTTCTCCGGGCTTTGCGCCCTTCCAGAGCGCGAAATCAAGCGGATCTTCCTTTATCTCGTCGACGGCAATTCTCGCGCCGGACTCAAGATCTTCTATCGGCATGTGCGAGAGGCAGCCGTAATGATCGAAAGAACGGGTACGGAAATAAACGTCACCGTTTTCAACGGCGTAGGCGTGTCCGGTCTTCACAAGTTTTGATACGAGACCTATGATCTGACCGATATTTTCGGTTGCGCGCGGATGAACGGTCGCTTTTCTGATACCGAGCCCTTCTGCGTCGGTATAATATTCCTTAATATATCTTTCGGCGATATCGGCGACGGTAACGCCTTCTTCGTTTGCCTTTTTTATCATTTTGTCGTCAACGTCGGTAAAATTCTGAACGAAGGTAACGTCATAGCCTCTGTATTCGAGATATCTTCTGAACATGTCGAAAATTACGAAGCATCTTGCGTTTCCGATATGGAAATAGTTATATACGGTCGGTCCGCAGGCGTATATTTTAGCCTTGCCCGGTTCCAGCGGAATGAAATCTTCTTTTTGCCTCGTTAAATCATTGTAAATCTGCATAAATCTATTCCTCTTTTTCTTTTTCTTCAAGCGCCTTGACTCGGTCGGACAAAGCGGTCAATTCTTTTGCGATCGGGTCGGGTATGTTGACCTGATCAAGGTCGCGCGCGATCCTTTCTCCGTCGCGGCGAACGACCTTTGCAGGTATACCGACAGCGGTAGCATTATCGGGAATCTCGCTCAAAACTACTGCTCCCGCGGCTATTTTTGAATTGTCGCCTATGCGGAACGGGCCGAGAATCTTTGCGCCGGCGCCAACCATTACGCCCTTGCCGAGCGTAGGATGACGCTTCCCCACGTGCTTTCCGGTTCCGCCCAGGGTGACTCCCTGATAAATCGTGCAGTCGTCTCCGATTTCAGCCGTTTCCCCGATTACAACTCCGGTACCGTGATCAATAAATACACCTTTTCCGATTTTGGCCGCGGGATGTATCTCTACTCCGGTCAAAGTTTTTGTAACGTTGCTGAGAGCGCGTGCGGTCAGCTTCAAGCCTTTCTTGTATAATCCATGTTCGATGCGGTGCATTTCCACTGCATGAAAGCCCGGATAAAGAAGTGCTATTTCAATTTTTGATTTTGCGGCGGGGTCCCTTTCCTTTATCTGGTCGATATCATAGGATACGACTTCGGCAAAATCTTTTAATTCATCGAGCCTTTTAATCGCCGCCATTAATAACTGTTCCGACAGTGATTTCTTTTTCATATTCCTCCTAAACAAAAACCGCCCCTGCATAACTGCAAAGGCGGATAGCCGCGGTTCCACTTTGATTTGTAACTCTTATCCTTAACGCGGAAAACGTGCCGGAATACTGAATTCCTCCGGCAGGCTCAGAGGCG
>JAGAEK010000036.1 GCA_017828835.1 Oscillospiraceae bacterium
AACTTCATAAAATAAATTAAATGAAACGGAGAAACGTTTGTGACTATTATATTGACGATAATAAAAACGGTGCTGATACTCGGTGCTCTTATATTCATACACGAACTCGGACATTTTATTGTGGCAAAGCTTGGCGGAGTTCAGGTAAACGAATTTGCGCTCGGTATGGGACCGAGGATTATCAAGTTTGAAAAAAATCATACGATATATTCACTTCGAATTTTTCCGATAGGCGGATTTGTTGCAATGGAGGGAGAAGACGGCGAAAAAGAGGGCGACGATAATCCACGCGCGTTTTGCCGCCGTCCGAAATGGATAAGAGCGCTGATACTTTTTGCAGGCGCCGCAATGAACGTCATATTGGGTTTTGCAATCACTGTCGCGCTCGTTTGTTCATCGGAACTGTTGGGAACAACGACGATTGCGAAGTTTTATGACGACGCGGTCAGCAGCCAACAGTTGATGGTAAACGATGAAATAATAAAAATAAACGGCACAAGAACAAAAATAGACGACGATATTTTGTTCGCCTTGTCTATGGATGACGACGGCGTCGTTGATTTCACCGTTCGCCGAAACGGAGAAATAATAGATTTAAAAAACGTTGCTTTTACAATGAGAGACGGAGATAACGGTTCGAAATCCATGTATCTTGATTTTCAAGTATATGGAGTTGAAAAGACGTTTTTCGGCGTAATAAAGCAATCGTTTTACCAGACGATCGCGATAGTACGCACTGTGTGGATGTCTCTTATGGGGTTACTCGGCGGGAAATATTCTATAACCGATTTGTCCGGTCCTGTCGGAGTCGGAGCAGCGGTTCAACAGGCGTCTTCGTTTGGGTGGAGTTCGTTGTTTTATCTGATATCGTTCATCACTATCAATCTCGGAGTGTTTAATTTGCTTCCGTTTCCGGCTCTCGACGGCGGAAGATTGCTTTTCCTTCTTATAGAAGCGATCAGAGGAAAACCGCTGAATCAAAAATGGGAAGGTATAATAAATTTTGCGGGACTTGCGATTCTGATGATATTTATGCTTGTGGTTACCTGCAGCGACGTTCTGAAACTTTTTTGATAAAGGATTGAATAAAATTGTCAAGCAGAAAAAAAGTGGCAATAGGCAAAATCACGATAGGCGGCGGAGAAAGTATCGCTATACAGTCAATGCTTTCTAAGCGTAATGACGATTTTGACGGGAATATACGCCAGGCAGTTGAACTCCAAAAAGAGGGTTGCGATATAATCAGAGTCGCAATCCCTGATTTTAATACGGTAAAATTGATAGAAAAGATCAAAGAGAACGTTTCGATGCCGGTCGTTGCAGACGTTCATTTCGATTACCGTCTGGCTATCGAATCCGTTGCCGCTGGTGCCGATAAAATCAGAATAAACCCCGGAAACATCGGTGATCCGGACAGAGTCAAGGCGGTCGCTAAAGCTTGCGAAACAAAGGGGATTCCGATAAGAGTCGGCGTCAATTCCGGATCGCTTGAAAAAAATATCTTGGCAAAATACGGAGGAGTTACGGCTGAAGGACTTGTTGAAAGCGCCCGTCAGACCGTAAACGCATTGGAGAGATTTGATTTTGACAATATAGTCCTTGCGATAAAATCTTCCGACGTGAAGAATATGATAAAAGCATGCCGTATGATTTCCGAGATCATTCCGTATCCTCTCCATCTCGGCGTTACGGAATCCGGAACCGGAAGTATGGGAGAGATAAAGTCGGCTATAGGGATCGGAGGACTTTTGGTCGACGGAATAGGCGATACTATAAGAGTATCGTTGAGCGACGAGCCTGTTTTTGAAGTCAGAGCCGCAAAGAATATTCTGAAAGCCGTCGGATTGTGCGGAGGAGTAGAAGTTATTTCGTGCCCGACGTGCGGGAGAACACGCATAGACGTAATAAAGCTTGCGAAAGAGATCGAAGACAAAACAAAAGATATTCGCGTTTCAAAAAAGGTAAAGGTAGCGATAATGGGTTGTGCCGTTAACGGGCCGGGAGAAGCAAGGGAAGCAGACATCGGTATCGCCGGCGGAGAAGGCGAAGGACTGTTGTTCAAAAAAGGCGATATCATCCGAAAAATACCCGAAAATATGATTGCAGACGAATTGTTGAAAGAAATAAAAACGATAACGAACGTAACGGAGAAATGAAATGGACAAGAAGTTCGGAAATTTGTTTGAAAAATACATAACCGCCGATGAATCTTTGATGAATGCAGAGGTAGTGTCGGTAAAAATGAACGAAAAAAAGAAGTCTATATCCGTTGAAATTTTTTCAAAGGATATTATAGATAAAGACTTGATATACCGTACTCAGTCAAAGTTGAAAAAAGCGATTTCAGCTGAGGTGAATATATTTCCGAAATATCCCGAAGAGACGTTCTCGTCGGATTATTTGCCGCAAATAGTAAAAAGGTTGAAAGAAGAAGGCTACGTTGTAAACGGTATATTTGAAGGCGCAAGCTCGGATTTTATAGACGGTAAAATGACGATTTATTTGTCTCATGGCGGTAAAATTTTTCTTGACAATAATTCGTGTGCGAAAAGGATCGAAGAAATCGTAAAAGAAGAGTTTCAAAAGAATATAAAGGTAGAGTTTTCTGGCATAGTGGATATCAAAGAGTATTCCGAAGAATTCAAGCAGACGTCAAAGCCCGAAAAAATAGTTTCCGAAAAAAAGCCGGTCTCAGAAGAGAAAGCCGAAAATAAACAGGTTTCGGGCGGAAAAATAAAATTTGACGTCGACGGACTTCCGTTTGACGGAAATTACATCGAAGTCATTGAAGGAAAAATAATAAACGAGCGTCCGATACAGCTTAAAGATATCGATCCTTACAGCGATAAAGTTACCGTTTGGGGGCAGATATTCCATATAGAAGCAAGAGTAACGAAAGACGGTCAAAAATCTATATTTTCGATCTATATTTCCGATGACAGCGATTCAAATATATTGAAAATAATAGCACCGATAAAAGAAAATTATCAGATTTCCGACGATAAAATCAAAATAGGAAACGGCATACTCGGGGTAGGAGACTGTGTGCTTGTAAAAGGGATGATGTCTTATGATAAATTCGACAGAGAAACAAACATACGGCCTCG
>JAGAEK010000037.1 GCA_017828835.1 Oscillospiraceae bacterium
CATATTCATCTATATTTATATAGTTTTTTGCAATATCGTCGGCAACAACGCGAGCTTCGATATTATTGATAGGGTCAATTCTGAAATCGTCAACATATGACGTCCACGAAGTTAAACTGTACATAGCGATTTGATTGTTATCCGTGCGGAAAAAGACGGTATATTTATCATCTGAAGAATAATATCTGTCTACTTCGCACGGCCAATAATTGCCTGTAAATGATGAGTCATAAACAAGGGATATATCCGAATTGTCTATTTTTACGGTTTTGTGCTCATCGACAGCATCATTTATTCTTGATTTTCCGTTCCAATAATCAACCTCTGTTTCTTTTACTATACCGTCGTTTGCAATATCACAGATAAAACTTTTTGGGAAATTACACTGTTCTTTTTTGCAAGATACCAATGTTAATAATATAACAATTAAAATAAATACTATTTTTTTCATTATCATATTCTCCTTTTAACACTCCCTTTAATATCGTTTTTAAACCGGCTGTTTTGATATTGCTTAGTTGATATATTTGTTTTGCTTCTCTGCTTTGATTGAAGCAAGTTTTTATTTTAAAGCGTCTATTATGTTTTTTGCGTTTGCAGAATCTATATCATGAGCAAACTGATACGGATTTATTATTAGATCAAACACGCTGTCACTTCTGACAGTACAAAACAGATATTCTTTACCGGTTTTCAGGCTGCAGTCATCATCGTTTATTATAATTTTTCCGACGTCTGACAAAATCAGTCCGGATGAGACAAGAAGGTCGCGCTGTTCTTTTTCTTTAAAACCTGCGATCCCTCCGATTTTACGGATTTTGACCGTTTTCGGATTATTTCCTGTGCAGCTATTATTAATATCAACAGAATAAACCGTATAAATTGTACGCGATGTGCTCGTCGAATTCGGATCATTATCGATCTTCCCAGTCTTATAGTCAATAATCTCGAAGGAAATGTCAGTAACAGTTCCGGAATATATGTTTGTAGAGGCGTTGATGATCTCATTTACGGTATTATACATAGGCCAGTCGGTATGTATAACGGTATACTCCGTTTCAGAACTTTCCTCTTGTTTCAAATCCTGCGGATAAACCGCTTCTTTTGTGTCAGAATCTAAGCGGTCGGTTTTTCCGCATCCGAAAAGTGTCGTAATTGTTATTGCCGCCAACATAACAAATACAATCGTTTTTTTCATTATCATATTCTCCTTTTAACACTTTCTTTAATATCGTTTTTAAACCGGTTGTTTTGATTTTGCTTAGTTGAAATATTTATCCTGCATCGCTATGACGGAAGAGGTGAATTCTTCGCTGACGCCATTGCCGTCTGTCGCGATACCTTTGAAATCGTATATCGGCTGCAGGATCCGGGCGCCCGATCTGTTCTGGTTGAAGTAAGTAAGTCTTACCTTTTGCACTTCGAGCGTTTCACATTTACCTAACGGCTCTCCGCTTTCCTGTTCAACGGTAAATCCGTCGGGCGTATTGACTTTCTTATATGCTTCATCGAGCGGTATCAGATATGCTTCACCTACATTTTTATAGTTATACAAATTCATCATTATGCCTTCGAGACCGAGCTTGGTGAATTCTATTACTATTTTATCGTCGCCGGAAACGGGGATACCGTTAAGATATCTTCTGAAACAAACCCCTTTTCTGAGAATATAAGTTTCATCATTTTTTGAAAGTTTTCTGGTTGAATATATTCCGGCATATTGATAATCGTCTTCAATAAACGAAATCCTGTGCAGTACATCCAACGCTTTTTCTTTAAGTTCATCATCGGAGATATCGAAACTGCCATACTCTAACAATTCGGTTGATACGGTTTCGCCTCTTACTGACAGTATATTATCTTCGTGTTCGATAAACTTCATATTACGTTGAAATCTATCCATATCTATGAGTGAGATTATCGCATTCTTTTCTTCTTCGGTTATTGTCCTCGGCGTGATCTCATAAACCGGAACGAAACCGGGGAAAGTTTCTTTTACGGTACCCGTAACTTTTGTTTCGGCGTCGGTATATGATTTGTTCCCTCCAAGCGTACTGCTTGAAAGAAGTGCCTTATCATATTTTGCCGTTATTTCGTTGGTGACGCCTTTATTTTTGCACCCGAAAAGTGCTGTAACTGTTATTGCTGCCAACAGAACAAATATAATTGTTTTTTTCACAATAAAATTCCTCCTTGATTTATTAATATGTCGGTTTTTTGTTTCATTTCGGCGTCGACAGCAGTCTGATCGATCGCCGACGTTTCGCTTTGACTATCCGACGTATCATATTCAATATCCGCGCGTTCCGCCGCAGGCGCGGCGGCCGCGGGCAGATAAGTGAAGATCATACATACAGCGAGCAAAAGCGAAACAAAGGTTATTTTGATCCGTTTCATAAAAACCTCCTTTTCTTTGGCTTCTGTAATATATAACCCTCGAAAACGCGCAAACGTATGCACCGTTAATGCAATTAATTATATTTTTTGTAAAATTCCTTAAAAAATATCTGCGCGTCGGTTTTCGCGCAGATATTTTATTTTATTATTGCCGTGAATTCTTCGTTTTCATAGCTTTCGAGTATCACGGGCAGGACTTTGCCGCGGGGGTCGGTATCGCAATATGATTTGACCGACGAAAAATCGTCCGCGTGACCGTGCGCCGTGCCTTTTACATACGTTTCAAAAAGGACGTTTACCGTTTTGCCGATGCGCGTTTTTGCGTCGGCTTTTCCGATCTCTTTCTGATAATCCGCCAAAGCGGCGGCGCGGTAAGATTTGATCTCGGGCGGTATCTGATCTTTCATCGCCGCGGCTTCCGGGCCCGCGCGCGGGGAAAACGGGAAAACGTGGGCGTGGACGAGGTTAGTGAATTTTAAAAACTCTTTCGTCTGTAAAAAATCCTCATCCGTCTCACCGGGAAAACCGACGATTATATCCGCCGAAAAGCGCACGCCGGGAATGTATTTTCTGCACGCTTCGACGTTACGGTAAAGCAAATCGGCGTTGTATCTGCGCTTCATGGCGGCGAGAATACGCGAACTGCCGCTCTGAACGGAAAGATGTATGTGCGGCATGAATTTTTCGACTTTTGAAAGAGCCGCCGAGGTTTCGGGTTTGAGCCACGCCGGATCGACCGAACCGAGGCGCAGCCTTCCGGGAGTTTTGCAACCGTTCGTTTTAAGTAACAGCGACAGCAGATCCGTCCCGGTGTCTTTACCGTACGCCGCCGTCTCGATGCCCGTAAGCACGGCTTCGGGGTAACCGGCGTCGCAAAGGCGGTCAAGTTCCGACAAAATATCGTCTTCGTTACGCGAAACGACGTTTCCGCGCGCTTTTCTGATAAGGCAGTAGGCGCATTTGCCGTCGCAGCCGTCTTCGATCTTAACAAACGCGCGCGTTCTGTCCGTATGCGGAGCGTAAAGCGGCTCGTACGGAAGAGAAGAAGCGTCGGAGGTCTGAATTTTTACGGTTTCTCTGCCGGATATGAAATCCTCGGCCGCGTCTATAACTGCGGATTTGTTGCGCGTGCCGCAGACGAAATCGGC
>JAGAEK010000038.1 GCA_017828835.1 Oscillospiraceae bacterium
CAAAAAGTGTTTAGCATATTATTGTCATTGGAGATGAAAAAGTGGAGAGAGAAAATATAGCGTGCGGCGTTTGGTTCGACGCGGTCAAGGATGAAAAATTCAAAGGCAATCGTATATCGGTGAACTTTATTACGGAACTTGACGAGGAGACCGTCAGCGGTAACGCGATAGTTCCGTTTGTTTTGAAAAGAGGAAAAAGTTTTACTGAGCTGAATCGTTCTCTTGATGAAATGTACGGGGCGGATCTTTATGCGGAGGCAAGTGCGTTCGGTAAATATCAGACTTTGACGCTTGAGATAATCGGTATCGGGGATAAATACGCATTAAACGGCGAGAAACTTTCGGAAGAGTGCGCAAAGTTGTTGGACAAGTTGATTTTCGAGCCGAATATAACCGACGGCGAATTTGGAAAACTTGACGTTGAACTCGAAAAGAACAATCTTATAAACGCGATAGAGGCGGAAATAAACGACAAGCGCGCGTATGCGCTCGGCAGGTGCGCGGAGATAATGTTTAAGGGCGAGCCTTACGGAATAAAAAAATGCGGAGTTACACAAAAAGCATTGGAAATAACGCCGAAATCAGCCGCCGAAGCGTATTACCGTATCATCGATAAAGCGGATATAGAAATATTGTTTTTGGGAAGCGGAGATGCGGACGGCGTAAAATCGGTTTTTGAAAAAAGATTCAAAAACATGAAACGCGATCCGATAAATATTGATTTTTCTTCGAGAAAAGCTCCGGACAGACCGGTTATCGAACAAAAAGAGACGATGGATATAAACCAGGGCAAGCTCGTTATGGCGTTCAGAACGAACGATTCCGACACGAGAGAAAAACGCATGGCGATACAGCTTATGAACGCGATGTTCGGCGCTACTCCGTTTTCGAAACTGTTTGTGAACGTCAGAGAAAAAGAAAGCCTCTGCTATTACTGTGTGTCGAGATTTGACAGAAAAACGAACGTAATGACCGTTGACAGCGGTATAGAATTCGGCAATTTCGAAAAGGCGAAAGACGGAATAAAAAAGCAGCTTGAGGATATGAAAAACGGCGTATTCGGCGATGAGGATATAACTCAGGCGAAACTGTATATGCAAAACGCATATAAAACGGTCGAAGATTCTCTCGGAGGGATCGAAGGTTGGAGACTTTCTCAGATACTTTGCGGCGGCAACGAAACTCCGCTTAAAAGTGCGGAGGATATAGTCAAAGTCAGTCGTGAGGATATTATAAAAGCGGCGAGGAGCTTTGAACTGGATACGGTTTATTTCCTTAAAGGAACGGAGGCGGAGCGGGATGCAGATGAATGATATCGTATCGGAAAGACTCGGAGAAAAGTATATTTCCGTGACTCACGGTTCCGGGTTGAAAATGAAACTTTATCCGATGCAGGGATTTACGTCGGCTTATGCTCTGTTTTCAACGGAATACGGTTCGACGGACGTTTGTTTTAAAACCAATAACGACAGCGAATTTATTGAGATCCCTGAAGGTACGGCGCATTTTCTCGAGCATAAGCTGTTTGAAAGCGAGGATGGGGATGCTTTTTCAAGATATGCCGAAACAGGAGCGTCGGCAAACGCGTATACGAGCTTTGACAGGACCGCATATCTTTTTTCATGTACCGATAACTTCGAAGAATCGTTGGAAATATTGCTCGATTTTGTAACGAAGCCGTATTTTACCGAGCAAACGGTGCAGAAAGAACAGGGTATAATCGGGCAGGAAATAAAAATGTATGATGACAGTCCCGATTGGAGAGTTATGCTGAATCTTTTGAGCGCCATGTATAAGAACAGCAGCGTCAAGGTCGATATTGCCGGGACTGCGGAATCGATAGCGAAAATAAACGCCGATATGCTTTATCGCTGCTACCGCACGTTTTA
Source organism: Oscillospiraceae bacterium (assembly GCA_017828835.1). Taxonomy (GTDB): domain Bacteria; phylum Bacillota; class Clostridia; order Oscillospirales; family Ruminococcaceae; genus RGIG8367. The sequence continues at coordinate 1,890 of JAGAEK010000038.1, forward strand.
CAATCTGAGCAATATGGTGTTGACGGTAGCGGGAAATTTTGAACCGGAAACCGTTTTGAAGGTCGCCGACAGAGTGCTTAAAAAGAATGAAAATATAGTGATAGAAAGCAAAATACCGGACGAACCGGACGAGGTGAATCAAAACTATATCTGTCAGAATCTTCCGGTATCCGCACCGCTTTTTGAGATTGGGTTCAAGGGTATTTCAAAAGGTAAATCCGAAAACTATAAGATGTCCGTTATTGACGAGATGGTACAGGAGATCATTATAGGAGAATCGTCGGAACTTTACGCGAAGCTTTATAATGAAGGACTGATAGATTCGGAATTCGACAAAGAAACGTTTTCCGGAAGGGACTATATCATGATGCTGTTTTCGGGAGAATCCAAAGAACCCGAAAAAGTTTACGACGAGATAAAAAATGCGGTCAAAAACGCTGCTGAAAACGGTGTTGATAAAGAGCGGTTCGAGATCTGCAGGAAGGTTATGTACGGGAGATATTTGAGGATGCTCGACAAACCCGACAATATTGCGAATTTACTGCTTTCGTCTTATTTTGCGAACAGCGATCCTTTTGAAATAATAGATCTTATCGCAAAAACGAATATAGAGGAGCTTAACGACAGGATCAAAAACGTTTACGATTCCGGACGAAGCGCTCTTTCGGTAATAAAAGCAAAGTAAAAGGAGAAGTGAGATTATGTATTCTGTGGAATTTCCGAAATTAGGACTGGAGTTTGTTTTAAATCCGGTAGCGTTCAAAATCGGTACTCTCGAAATGAGATGGTACGGGATAATAATAGCGGTAGGTTTTGTGCTTTCGCTTATTTACGCGTTTATGAGGATGAAGGAATTCGGTATCGATTCAGACAGAGCGATAGACGTTATTCTCGGCGGTGCGATAGGTGCTTTGGTTTGCGCGAGGGCGTATTTTGTGATATTCAAATGGAGCGACTATGCGTCAGACCCGATAAAGGCGCTTTACGTCTGGGAGGGCGGACTTGCGATATACGGAGGACTTATAGGCGCGTTTGTTTTCGGATTGATTTTCTGCAAATTGAGAAAGGTCAGAATATTGCCGATGTTTGATCTTGCGGGAGCAGGGTTCCTTTTGGGCCAGGCGATAGGAAGATGGGGAAATTTCGTGAACTCGGAAGCATTCGGAAGTAACACCGGGCTTCCCTGGGGAATGACCGGAGAAAAAATAGTTTCTTATCTTACTGAAAACAAGAGCGTATTGAGTTCCATGGGTATTACCGTGGATCCTAATATGCCGGTACATCCGACGTTTTTATATGAATCATTATGGTGTCTGATAGGATTTATACTGATCGCGGTTTACGTGAAACACAGAAAGTTTGACGGCGAAATTTTCCTTATGTATCTTTGCTGGTACGGATTCGGCAGGATGCTTATCGAGGGTTTGAGAACAGACAGTCTTATGATCGGGTCGATAAGAGTATCACAGCTGCTCGCGGCGGTGTTGTTCATAGTTTCCGGAATAATAATATTGACTGTGCGCTCGAAAATCAAAAGGAACAACGATCCGGAATATCTGAAACTTTACGTGAACACAGAGGAAGCCGAAATGATAAGGCAGGGTACTTTCTATAAAAAGAAAGGCAAAAAAACCGAAGAGTTCGAAATCGAGCAGTATGAAGAAGACGAAGATGAGACTGATGAAGCCGAGCAGTACGACGAAGATGAGACTGACGAGCCCGAGGATACCGAAGAAACGTCGGTCGAAACAACGGAAGAAAATACTGACGAAACGACAGAAGAATAAAGAAGGGTGTTAAAAAATGGCAAACACAGCAATTATAATCGACGGAAAAGCGGTGTCCGCGAAAATTCGCGAAGAGCTGAAAAAAGAAACGGAGCAGCTTAACAAAAAAGGAATAAAGCCCGGACTCGCGGTCGTAATAGTCGGAAACGACCCGGCGTCGAGGACTTACGTCAACAATAAGAAAAAAGGGTGCGCGGAAGTCGGGATATATTCGGAGGAATACGCGCTCTCCGAAGAAACGACGCAGGAAGAGCTTCTTGAACTTGTTGACAAACTGAACAAAAAAGAGGATATCAACGGAATACTCGTTCAGCTTCCGCTTCCGAAACATATCGACGACAAAGCCGTTATAGCGAAAATATCCCCGAAAAAGGACGTCGATGCCTTCCACGTTGAAAACGTCGGCAGGATAATGCTCGGAGAATATAAATTCTTGCCTTGTACGCCTGCCGGAGTCATGGAGCTTCTGAAAGCCTACGATATAGATCCCGCGGGGAAAGAATGCGTTATTATCGGGAGGAGCAACATAGTCGGTAAACCGATGGCGATGTTGCTGCTCCACGCAAACGGTACGGTTACGGTCTGCCACTCGAAAACTAAAAATCTCAAAGAGGTAACGAACCGCGCGGACATACTCGTTTCGGCGATCGGAAAAGCGAAATTCGTGAGCGCGGATATGGTCAAAGAGGGAGCGGTCGTGATCGACGTCGGGATAAACCGCGATGAAAACGGAAAACTTTGCGGCGACGTAGATTTTGAAACCGTGAAAGAAAAAGCGTCGTATATAACGCCGGTACCCGGAGGAGTCGGACCAATGACTATAACGATGCTGCTCAAAAATACTATCGAAGCAAGCAAATAGGATTAGTGAATTTTATAAGAAAAGAGAATTTGACATGAAAAAAAGTATTATTGTATTTGCTGTCGTTATGATCATGGCTATGACCGCAGCATTGTTCTCGCCTGTTTTTGCAGGCGGATCTGATCCGGTGATTTTCGACCTGACCGTTGAAAATCCCGTGGTGGCGGGCAAAGAAGGCAAACTCTGCATGACTTGGAGCGGAGAAGAGAGAGGTACTTCCGGCTATGACGCTGACGAAAAAGCCTGGAAACTTGAAAATACCAAGACGATCCCCGGCTGGCAGGGCGGATATGAAGAATTCAAATATCCCGAAGATATGACGCCTGATTTTGAAGTTTATCAATATTGCGTGATCACCTATAAGACCGTCGGTATGCACGGCTTGATCGAAGGCGAAGGAGAAAACAAAATAGGTCTTAACGGCGACGGCGCTGTTACTATCCATGACGGACTTGAGCCGAGCGATGAATACACAAATGCCGTTATATCTACCGAGGATTTTGAAGGTACGACCAAAATCATTATCGTTATGAACGCACACAGCGGCGGCAATCTGGAACCCGGTTGTCAGATACTTATAAAATATATCGCTTTCTTTGCAACAAAAACTGAAGCCGAAGCTTTTGACGGAACAAAAGACGTACCGTTGCCGGCTCCCGAAACTGAAAACGGCGGAGAGAGCGGAAAAACCAACGCCGACACGAGCGACGCTGCTATGATTTCCGGCGCTATAGTTCTTTGCGCAGCAGCAGCCGTTGTTGTAGCGGTCAGCAAAATATGTACAAATCAATCGAAAATGCTGTAATTTTATTGCAAAAAAATTTTTCTATTTACTTTTTTGAAACTAATGGATAAAATAGTAAGTACAGATAAGAGTTATATCTTGAAAAATATTATTCACAGAAAAGAGGACATGTTATGAAAAAAAGTCTTATCGCACTTGCTGTTGTTGTAATTTTAACTATGACAGCAGCATTGGTGGCTCCTTGCTTTGCGGCGACGCCCGAGCCCATAATCTTTGACCTGACCGTTGAAAACCCCGTGTTGCCCGGCGCTAACGGATATCTCGGAATGACCTGGAGCGGAGCCAAGAGAGGAACTTCCGGCTATGACGCCGAAGAAAAAGCCTGGAAACTTGAAAGCACCAAGAAGATCCCCGGCTGGCAGGGCGGTTATGAAGAATTCAAATTCTCCGAAGTAGTCGGAGAGCTTGACTTCGAGGAAGATTATCAGTATTGCGTCATCACC
>JAGAEK010000039.1 GCA_017828835.1 Oscillospiraceae bacterium
GTTCAAGGCGCTCATTTTCGACTCGTATTACGACAGCTATAAAGGCGTTATCGCGTACGTCAGAGTCGTTGACGGCGTTCTCAGGCCCGGCGATACTATCAGACTTATGTCTACTCAAGCTGAATTTTCGACCGTTGAAGTCGGATATATGGGCGCAACCGAGCTTGCTCCGTCTTCGGAAATACAAGCGGGCGAAGTCGGATATATCACCGCGAGCATAAAAAGTCTCGGCGACGTTTCAGTCGGTGACACGATAACTAACGCCGATAACCCCGCCGACGCTCCTTTGCCCGGATACCGCAAGGCGCTGCCTATGGTCTTTTCCGGAATTTATCCGCTTGACGGCGCAAAGTACCCGGATCTTCGTGATGCGCTGGAAAAATTAAAGCTCAACGACGCCGCTTTATCGTTTGAACCCGAGACCTCCGTCGCACTCGGTTTCGGATACCGCTGCGGGTTCCTCGGACTGCTCCACATGGAAATAATACAGGAACGTATAGAGCGCGAATTCAACCTCGACATTATAACGACCGCACCGAGCGTCGTTTATAAAATAACTCTCACAAACGGAGACAAGATCGAAATAGACAATCCGACAAACTACCCCGACCCTTCCGCTATCGCGGAGGTCGAAGAGCCCTACGTAAACATTAACGTATTTACTCCGGCTCAATATATCGGAAGTATCATGGAACTTTGTCAGGAGCGCCGAGGCACTTATAAAGATACGAAATATCTTGACGCGGACCGCGTCGAATTGCGTTATTCGATACCGCTCAACGAAATAATCTATGATTTCTTCGACGCACTGAAATCCCGAACGAGAGGCTACGCCTCGCTTGACTATGAACTTTCCGATTATCAGCCGTCAAAACTTGTAAAACTTGACATACTTCTCAGCGGCGAGCCCGTCGACGCGCTTTCGTTCATAGTACACGCCGATAAAGCTTATCTGCGTGCCCGCAGTATGGTCGAAAAGCTTCGCGATAATATCCCGCGGCAAATGTTTGAGGTCCCGGTCCAAGCCGCTATCGGAGGTAAGATCATAGCCCGCGAAACCGTAAAGGCTTACAGAAAAGACGTTCTTGCGAAATGTTACGGCGGCGATATTACCCGTAAGAAAAAGCTGCTTGAAAAACAAAAAGAAGGTAAAAAGAAAATGCGTCAGCTCGGTTCCGTCGAGGTACCTCCGGAGACATTTATCGAAGTGCTTAAGCTTGACTGACGGTTTTTGGAAAATTTTTAAACGCAAAAAAGCATTGACAACGCGAAATCACGCCGCCAATGCTTTTATTATTTCAAACTAAACGTTGAATCTGAACAGAGTAACGTCTCCGTCCTGCATAACGTAATCCTTGCCTTCAAGCCGCAAAAGTCCTTTTTCTTTCGCAACAGCCATCGAGCCGCAAGCCATAAGGTCTGCATAAGAAACGATCTCAGCTCTGATAAATCCGCGTTCGAAATCGGAATGTATTTTCCCCGCTGCCTGCGGAGCTTTCGTTCCCTTGGTTATCGTCCATGCCCTCACCTCCGGCTTTCCAGCCGTAAGAAAAGAAATCAAACCGAGAAGCGAATAACATTCCTTAACCAATCTGTCAAGTCCGGACTGCTCAAGTCCGATCTCCTGCAGGAACATCACCTTATCTTCCGCCGTCATGTCCGCGATCTCTTCCTCGAATTTCGCGCATACCGGCAGCGTTCCCGCTCCTTCTTCTTTCGCACGTTCTTCAACGAGTTTATAATATTCGTTGCTCTCCGCTCCGTCCGTAAAATCTTTATCAGACATATTTGCCGCGTATATGATCGGCTTATTGGATAACAGCGATACCGTCGAAACGATCTCTTTTTCATCCTCGGAACATTCAAACGTCCTCGCAGCCTTACCTTCCTCCAGATGCGCCTTCAACGCCTTCAGAAGCTCCAGTTCATCCGCTAATTTACGGTCTCCCTTCAGCGCCTTCTGCGTACGGTCTATGCGTCTGTCGAGAATTTCTATATCGGAAAGTATAAGCTCAAGATTTATCGTATCCATATCACGTATCGGATCGACGCTGCCGTCGACGTGAATGATCTCGCCGTCTTCAAAACAGCGAACTACGTGAACTATCGCGTCGACCTCTCGTATATGCGACAAAAACTTGTTTCCGAGGCCTTCGCCCTTCGACGCCCCCTTGACTAATCCCGCGATATCGACAAATTCAATGACCGCCGGCGTTATTTTTTCGGGATCATACATTTTCGCTAAAGCTTCAAGGCGTTCGTCCGGTACGGCAACGACACCCACGTTCGGTTCTATTGTACAAAACGGGTAGTTCGCAGATTGAGCTCCCGCGTTGGTAATCGCGTTAAAAAGAGTGCTCTTGCCGACGTTCGGCAGCCCTACGATGCCAAGCTTCATTTGTCTTTCCTCCATTTATAAAAACGTTCACCTTAATTAAGTATAATGTAAAAAAACAAAAAGTCAATAACATTGTTTATCCGTCGCGTTTCTATGTAAAAAACTATTGAAAAACAAAAAAAACAATGATATGATAATATAACGTAGATTCATAATTGTTAAGAAAGGCAATCTTATATGTTGATCGCTCAAATTTTAGGATTTATCGGCGCCGGACTGCTGATTTTTTCATTTCAGATGAAATCTCCCCGTATGCTTATCCTTATGCAAATCGGAGGAACTCTGTGTTTCACGGTGCATTTTTCCATGATCGGCGCGGTTTCAGGTGCCGCAATGAATGCCGCCGGAGCAGTCAGGGCTATTTTAATATATCTGAAAGGAAAAGGTTACAAATTTGCCTCGCACCCGATAGTTTTGATATTTATAATGGCGATGTTTTTGGGTTGCGGTATCGCGTTCTATGAAAACGTTATGACGATATTGATAACCGTCGCAATGCTGACGACCAGCGTCGGACTTTGGATAAACACCTCAAACTCTATAAGATATTCAATGTTCGTCGGTTCGCCGCTTTGGATCATACATAACGCACACGCTCATTCATGGTCCGGAGTATTGACCGAAGTATTTAACCTGACATCTATTTTTATTTACTATATAAGAATGTATTTTGAAAAGAGAAAACTCGCAAAAAACGAATCAAAGGAGATATGAACATGACAATATTCGAGGAACTGCAGCGCAGAGGTCTTATTGCGCAATGCACCGATCAGGAGGAAGTCGAAAAACTGCTAAACGGTGAAAAAGCGATTTTCTATATCGGCTTTGACGCAACGGCTGACAGTTTGCATATAGGTCACTATATGCAGCTCAGTATCATCGCACGTATGCAAAAAGCAGGTCATCTGCCTATCGTTCTGCTCGGAACCGGTACGACTATGATCGGCGATCCGACAGGCAAGACCGATATGAGAAAAATGCTGACAATAGAACAAATAAACTATAACGCTGAACAGTTCAGAAAACAAATGGAAAGATTCGTTGATTTCAGCGAAGGTAAAGCGATCATAGTCAGAAACGGCGATTGGCTCCTCAACCTTAATTATATCGAGCTTTTAAGAGACGTCGGCGTGCATTTTTCCGTAAACCGCATGCTTGCCGCCGAATGTGTAAAATCGAGACTTGCAAGAGGTCTTTCTTTCCTTGAATTCAACTATATGATAATGCAAAGTTACGACTTTCTGCGTCTGAACCGTGAATATAACTGCCAGCTTCAGCTCGGCGGCGACGACCAGTGGTCGAACATAATCGAGGGCGTCGACCTTATAAGAAGAGTCGACGGTAAAAAAGCATACGGTCTCACCTTCACGCTGCTCACCACCAAAGAAGGCAAAAAAATGGGTAAAACCGAAAAAGGTGCGCTTTGGCTCGACAGAAACAAAACTTCGCCTTACGAGTTTTATCAATATTGGAGAAACATTTGCGACGAAGACGTTATCAACTGTATGAAGCTGCTCACTTTCATTCCGATAGAGGAAATCGAAGATATCGAGCGCAACATTGACACTTACGGAATCAATAACGCAAAAGAACGCCTCGCTTATGAAATGACAAAGACCGTTCACGGCGAAAAAGACGCCGACGAGTCCCGCTCCGCCGCAAAAGCATTGTTCGGAGCCGGCGGAGATACCGAAAATATGCCTTCCACCGAACTTTCAGAATCTGATTTCACAGACGGTAAAATCGCCGTTGCGGATCTTTTGGTAAAAACCGGGATCGCTCCTTCCAAAGGTGAGGCAAAACGTCTTATACAGCAAGGCGGTATCAGCATCAACGGCGAAAAAATCGACAATATTACCGCCGATATCGGAAAAGAGAAATTCTCAGAAAACGTAATAATCAAAAAGGGCAAAAAAATATATCATAAAGCCGTAATAAAATAAAAATTCTTATCCGCGCACGTCTTACATGACAGCGCGGATATTTTTTTTGAAATTTTAGAACAAAAATGTCGTAATACGGCATAAATGCTGTTGCAAAAATCAAAGAAAAGAATTATAATAAAGATACAATATAAAAGAAAGTGAGAGGAACGTTAATCATGGGAGACGGTATGAATCTTACGAATATTCCGGTTGGTTCGCTTGGTATCATCGCAATGAGCGGCTGTGAAGAAATTTCCGAAAAAATCAACAGATATCTTGTTGAATGGAGATCCGACAGGCATATATCCGCTTATAATGAGGCGGAAACCGACGATTATAAAAAAACCGATTACAGGATCGAGGCGCACTGTCCGCGGTTCGGTACCGGTGAAGCGAAAGGTCTTATTTCCCAATCTGTAAGAGGAACGGACCTTTTTATTATTGTTGACGTATTCAACCACGGCATAACTTATAAAATGTACGGACAAAACGTTCCGATGAGTCCTGACGACCACTATCAGGATCTGAAAAGAATCATCTCCGCCGCCGGAGGAAAAACAAGAAGGATCTCCGTTATAATGCCCATGCTTTATGAAGGAAGGCAACACAAAAGAGCTGCAAGAGAATCTTTGGATTGCGCTCTTTGCCTGCAGGAACTTATGAATATGGGTGTCAGCAACATAATAACCTTCGACGCCCACGATTCAAGGGTTCAAAACGCCGTTCCTTTGGAAGGTTTTGAAAACGTACAGCCGACCTATCAGTTCTTAAAGGCTCTGAAAAAGAACATCTCCGACGTTGTGATCGATAAAGATCATCTTATGATAATCTCCCCCGATGAGGGCAGCATGAACAGATGTATGTATTATTCATCAGTCCTCGGCGTAAACCTCGGAATGTTCTATAAACGCAGAGACTATGCAAGGATAGTAAACGGACGGAACCCGATAGTAGCTCATGAATTTTTGGGTGAAAGCGTCGAAGGAAAAGATCTGATCGTTGTCGACGATATGATCTCTTCCGGCGATTCCGTTCTCGACATTGCCGAAAAGCTTAAAGCTAAAGGCGCCGCGAGAATATTTATCGCAACCACCTTCGGACTCTTCTGCGAAGGACTCGATAAATTCGACGAAGCTTATAAGAACGGCAGTATCTCGAAAGTCTTCACAACGAACCTCGTTTACCGTACGCCTGAATTAAAACAGAGAGAGTGGTACGTCGAGGTCGATATGTCAAAATATATCGCATATATAATAGACAACCTCAATCACGACATGTCTATCAGCGATCTTTTGAACCCGGTACAAAGAATAAATAAACTGCTCGGAAAAGCTCAGGATCAAAATTAAACCTTTTTAAAACGTTCGGCACCTGTGTTTTTTATAACACAGGTGCATTTTTCTGTTTACATAGCTTTACGTTGGTGTTATAATAAAAATGTATTTGTATATGTAAATAAAAATTTCTATGATATACGGAGGTCTTGATAATGGCAGACGAACTTAAAGAAGTTATACTTGATAAAAACGGCTTTCTCACATATAAAGACAAACCACTTGTTCGCAACGGAAATTATATCTATTACGGAAATATGTCCGACGACTACGTTGTTATGATGCAGATTTTAAGCAAAAAACAAAACGGCGACATCGAACAAGCGGACAAAATAATGATCCAGCTGATTTCCACCGACGAATCCCTGCCGATCACTCAACGCATAATAAAACGCAGCGAAAAAGAAGGACTTTATAACGCCATAGAGATCGCAAATATCTGGCTTGAAAGAATCCTTTCTGAAAAATAGCAGTATTTAGGAGAAAAAAATGGTATTCAGCAGCATACTGTTTTTGTTTAAGTTTTTGCCGATAGTATTTTTGATTTATTATATTATCCCGGCAAAATTCAAAAATTTAGCTCTCGTTATCTTCAGCCTTATTTTCTATTCCTGGGGCGAAGTGCGCTATTTCCCGCTGATGGTGGCAACGATCACCGTAAACTATTTCATTTCCCTCGGGATCGAGCGTTGGAGAGAAAAACCGCACGTTAAAAAACTGTTGTTAGCTGTTGCCGTGGTCTGCGGTATCGGTTCGTTATTATTCTTTAAATATACGAATTTCTTCATATCAAACATCAATTCCGTTTTCGGGACTTCTATACAAGAGCTTGATCTCGTGCTTCCTCTCGGCATCAGCTTTTACACTTTTCAAACTCTCGCTTATACGATCGACGTATACCGCGGGAAAACGGCTCCCGAAAAAAACATCATAAACTTCGGAGCGTTCGTCGTAATGTTCCCGCAGCTCATCGCCGGACCCATCGTGAATTATACTCATATCAGCTCTGCACTCAAATCCCGCAGAATCGATATCGATAAAGTTACCGAAGGAATAAAAATATTTATTTTCGGGCTCGGGAAAAAAGTTCTTATTGCAAATAATATCGGCGCACTTTGGACTCAGGTACAGACGACCGGGATCGAAAACACCTCCACTCCTCTTGCATGGCTCGGAGTTTTTGCGTTCGGATTCCAGATATACTTCGATTTCAGCGGATATTCGATGATGGCGATCGGACTCGGAAAAATGCTGGGATTCGATTTTCCGAAAAACTTCGATTTTCCTTATATTTCAAAAAGTGCCACCGAATTTTGGAGGAGATGGCATATCACTCTCGGAGCTTGGTTTCGGGAGTATCTTTATATCCCGCTCGGAGGCAGCCGCAGGAGTAAGATCAGAAATTACATAAATATCATATTGGTTTGGGCCGCGACCGGTTTTTGGCACGGCGCAAGCTGGAATTTCGTGGTTTGGGGACTCATGTTTGCCGTCCTGATAATAATCGAAAAGCTTTGGTTGTTGAAACTGCTCGAAAAAAGCAAGATATTGTCCCATATTTATCTCATATTTTTCGCTATGCTCGGCTGGGGTATTTTCGCTATGGACGATTTTACCTCACTCGCAAAACTCTTCGGTAAACTGTTCTCGTTTTCAGGAGGATCGGATTGGATATATTACCTCAGAAATTACGGCGTAGTATTTTTGATCGCAATATTCTGCTCGATTCCGCTTGTACAAAAAATATATGATAAAATCAAACGCAGCACCATTGCGGAAGCGGCTTTACTTGTGGTTATTTTCGTACTTTCGACTGCGTATCTCGTTGATGCAACTTATAACCCGTTTTTATATTTCAGATTTTAGGAAAGAATGTGTATGATTATGAAAAACAAAATATTACCGTTGATCTTGCTCTCTATTATTTTGATATTCGGATGCTCTTGTGAAAAAATTCCCGGTAATTCATCCGAATCTCCCTCTCAATCAAGCCTTGAAAGTGAAGTCAGTGAGATTAGCGAAATCAGTGAGACAAGCGAAGTCAGTGAGTCAAGCGAAGTCAGTGAGATAAGCGAAGTCAGCGAGATAAGCGAAGTCAGTGAGATAAGCGAAATCAGTGAGGCAAGCGAAGTCAGTGAGAATTCCGAGTCCGGCAAAGCAAGCGAAGCATCCGTTTCTGAAACCTCAACTGCCGAAAAACCTTCATCAAAACTCAGTGCTGAGATGAAACTGCTTGTTGTAAACAGAGCAAACCCTATAGCCGAAGATTACGATTATTCCATTATAAACGACAAAATCGGAAAATACCCGTTTATTTCCGAAGTCGCACAGCATTTGAGAGAGATGTTTGCCGCAGCAAAAAAAGACGGCTATAATCTTGTTATCGTTTCCGGATACAGAACTAAAGAGCGTTCTGCATATCTTTATAACAACAAGGTAAATCAACTGAAAAAAGCAGGATACAGCCAACACGACGCCGAAGAAGAAGCGGCAAGATGGATAGCGCCTCCCGGAACCAGCGAGCACCACACCGGTATGGCGGCCGATATCGTTCAAGCCGGTTATTTTTCTCAGCATAGCGAACTGGACTGGGTGTTTGACGAATATCCGGAATTTGAATGGTTATATACACACTGCACTGAATACGGATTTATTCTTCGGTATCCGAAAGACAAACAGGACGTTACCAAAATAACGTATGAACCGTGGCATTACAGATACGTCGGCGTCGAGAACGCAAAAAAGATAATGGACTCCGGTTTGTGCCTTGAAGAATACGTTGAAAGTCTCGGTAAATAAAAAAGCTACGTTTCCGTAAATCCCGCCGGGATCTTTTTCGCCCTTACGACGTCAGTCGGTGTCCGCAAAAATCGGCCCGAATAAAAAGAACTTTATTAAAGAAAGGTGATATAAAAATGGCAGAACTCAATCTCTCATCCATCGCTTCCCTACTCTCAGGCAGCGGTATCTCGACTATCGCAAAGACGGTCGGAGCTGAAGAAAGTAACGTCCAGTCGGCTATCGGCGCGGCCCTTCCCGCACTTATAAGCGGAATGCAGAAAAATGTTTCGACCGAAAGCGGCGCTTCGTCGCTTGCCAAGGCGCTTTCCGACCATAGCGGCGACAGTACCTCCAACATCGCGTCCTTCTTAAACAATGTCGACCTCTCTGACGGTTCCAAGATAGTCAGCCACATCTTGGGCAGCAGTAATACCTCGACCACCAACGCCATAGCAAAACAAAGCGGACTTTCGTCCAGCAAGGTTTCTCAGATCCTCTCGATGATAGCCCCGCTCCTTCTCTCTCTTATCGGGAAAAAGAACACGAACGGCGACTCCTCTTCCGCGGGTCTCGGCTCACTTCTCGGAAGCATACTCGGCTCCTCCTCCGATCTCGGCGGACTGGCCTCCGCAGCCTCGGGACTTTTCGGCGGATCGTCGAATAAATCCTCCTCCAAAAAAGATGGCGGCCTGCTCGACGGCATCCTCAAGATATTCAAATAAGAACAAAACAGACAATCTCTATAAGGACGTTTTGACTGCGTATTTAACACAATTAAAAAGCAGACTGAAATCAAAATCAGTCTGCTTTTTATATTCGGTAAGTTTAATGAAACGCGGCGTTACTATGCCTTATTTGTTTTCTGTTTCTGTCTGCGCACTTTGTGCTGCGGCTTTCTTTTTCTTCTTTTTCTTTGCAGCTCTGACTATCAATATTATAATTATCGCTATTACTCCGCAGACCACTAAAGCCGGCAATGCTCCGACAATGAACATAATCAAATATCCGAGCACCGTGCAAAGGATATTCCATCCTGTCACAAACGCGTTTACGATCTGAGAGCCGAAGTTTTCTTCGGTATCGCTGTAAATCACTACTTCGCGAAGATTTATCGTAACTGTTGAATAATCGACTCTGTCTTCAAGATTCATAAGGTACGTCTGATAACGCTCGATCTCATATCTGACGTCCGACAGCTTCTCTTCTATTTTCAGCATGGTTTCAATATTAGATGCTTCAGCCAAAAGCTCCAACAATCTTTCTTCGTATGCTTTAAGAGTATTGATACGCGTCGTATAATCATAATATTCGTTCGTTACGTCGCTCGTAGATTCATTGAATCTCGTAACGTTGCCCGTATCTTCAAGAGCTTTCACGAAATCCGAATATTTATCGCACGGAATACGGACGACTACGGTGCAGCGTCTCGACTGCGAACTACCCGATATATTGTTTCCGTTATAATCAGATTGAGATATGTAGCCCAGATTCAACGAGACCAGATCTTTTATCTGCTCGTAACTCTCGCTGAATTTAAGAGATTCGAGATTTACGTAAGCCGTGTATACTATCTTTCTTCCCTGCTCGATCGACTGACCGTTCTCAGTGCCTGTTTCCGACGGCGACTCCGTCGACATACTCTTCGCGTTCGACTCATAATAATAATTTGCATCTCCGCCGTCAAGGGCAACGGATTTACCGCACGAGCCGAATAAAACCATAATCGCCAGCACCAACGCTATAAGCCCTGATTTTTTCATGATTTTCAATCCTTTCTGAATTAAAATTAAACTATTTA
>JAGAEK010000040.1 GCA_017828835.1 Oscillospiraceae bacterium
ATCTACCATGATCGTCGGAGATCAGGTTTTTACAGACGTACTGTGCGGAAATCTTTCGAAAATAAGAGTCGTGCTTTTGGATCCTATTTCCGAAGAAACACAAAGTTTTTTAAAGTTCAAGAGAAAAATTGAGAAACTCTTTGATTTGCGAAATAAAAACAAGATGACCGCAAAAGGAGAATAGTTATGGAAGCAAGATTCGGACCCGCGGGAAATTCCGAGAAATTTCAGGGTAAAACAACAGACATTCCCGAATATCTAAGCAGTATGGGGCTCACCGCTTACGAATATCAATGCGGAAGAGGCGTCAGAATAAACGTTGAAGCCGTAACAAAAATGGGAATAGATGCTAAAGAAAAGGATATCAAACTGTCTGTTCACGCTCCGTATTATATATCGCTTTCGAGTACCGAGGAGGAAAAACGAAACGCGAGTATCGATTATATACTTCAAACTGCCGAAGCCGCAAAAGTAATGGGTGCCGACAGAGTGATCGTACATTCCGGCTCATGCTCGAAAATTTCAAGAAAAGAAGCTCTTTTATATGCCGGAGATACGATAGCTAAAGCGGTTAAAGCAATGGATGAACACGGATACGGCGAGATCTCCGTTTGTCCCGAGACTATGGGAAAGATAAATCAATTGGGTACGCTTGAAGAAGTCGTTGAATTATGCAAGATAGACGAAAGGCTTATACCGTGCGTCGATTTCGGCCATCTGAACGCAAGAACGTTCGGCGGATTAAAGGAATATTCCGATTTTGAGTATATATTCGATTACATAGAAAAAAATCTCGGTTCACAAAGAATGAAAAATTTTCACTCTCATTTTTCAAAGATAGAATATACGTCGCTCGGGGGAGAGAAAAGACATTTGACTTTTGAAGATGACGTATACGGTCCCGTATTCGATCATATTGCGGAAATTACGGCGAAAAAGAAATGCAATATCAGATTCATTTGTGAATCCGCCGGTACTCAGGACATCGACGCGGTAACAATGAAAGAAATATATATGAGGTACAGATAAGATAGGAGTACGAAATATTTTATGGTCGAAAGAATAGAAAAGCTTCAAAAATTATTGCCGGACGACATAGACGCCGCGATAATAATCTCTTCGGTCAACAGAAGATATTTTACCGGATTCAAATCAAGCGCAGGAGTGCTTGCCGTTACAAAAGACAAAGCAATTTTTATAATAGATTTCAGGTATATTGAGGCTGCGAAAAAAAGCATAGTCGGATGCGACGTTGTTTTGCAAAATTCATTATACGGTCAACTGAAGGACTTTTTTTCCGAAAACGGCGTAAAAAATGTTGCGGTAGAGAGCGGATATATGACGCTTGCGGAACACTCTTCGTTTCAAAAGGCGCTTTCTTCTGTCAATATTTATTCAGATAACAGACTGAATAATCTGATAGATAACTTGAGAAAGATAAAAAGCAAAGACGAACTTTGCAAAATAAGACAGGCGCAAGATCTTACCGATGAAGCATTCACTCATATTTTGAATTATATAAAACCGGGTATATCTGAGCTCGAAGTCGCTCTTGAACTTGAATTTTATATACGGAAAAAGGGAGCCGGTACAGCTTTCGACTTTATTGTGATAAGCGGAGAAAAAACCTCGATGCCTCACGGAGTACCTTCCGAAAAGCTCATAAATCGCGGCGAATTCGTTACTATGGATTACGGCGCCGCTATAGACGGATATTGTTCCGATATGACGAGAACGATCGCAGTAGGAGAGGTTTGTGAAGAGCAAAAATGGATATATGAAATCACACTCAAAGCACAGCTTAAAGCGATTTCAGCAATAAAATCAGGCGTTAAATACAAAGAAATTGATGAAATTGCGAGAAAAATCATATATTCATTGGGATACCAAGGTAAATTTGGGCACGGATTGGGACATTCCGTCGGTCTTGAAATACACGAAATGCCTGAATTTAACATGACCTGCTGCGATGTTACCGAACCGGGAGTCGTAATAACGGTAGAACCGGGAATATATTTGGAAGGCAAATTCGGCTGCAGGATCGAGGATATGGTGTATATTACCGAAAAAGGATGTATAGATTTGACAGCAAGTGAAAAAAATCTTATAATAATATAAAAAATTTCTTGCATTATTTTAATTAATGTTATAGAATATATTACGGATTAAGAAAACGGAGGTAATTATATGGTAAGCGCCGGAGATTTTAGAAACGGAATGACATTCGATATGGACGGAAACGTGTTTCAGATCATTGAATTTCAACACGTTAAGCCCGGAAAAGGAGCCGCTTTTGTAAGAACGAAAATAAGAAACGTGATAAGCGGAGCCGTTGTTGAAAGAACTTTCAGCCCCACTGAAAAATTCCCCACAGCGTTCATTGAAAGGAAAGATATGCAGTATCTTTACAATGACGGAGAATTGTATTATTTTATGGATAACGAAACCTACGAGAACGTTCCGATCAACGCTTCTGTTTTAACCGACAGCTTTAAGTTTGTCAAGGAAAACACAGACGTTAAGATCCTTTCTTATAAAGGCAACGTTTTTGGTGTTGAAGCGCCTAACTTTATTGAACTTCAGGTAACCAAAACCGATCCCGGATTTAAAGGTGATACGGCAACTAACACATTGAAACCCGCTACTTTGGAAACCGGAGCAGAGATAAGAGTACCGCTGTTCATTGATGAAGGCGATATGATCAGAGTCGACACCCGTACAGGCGAATATATGGAAAGAGTTTAACTTTCCGTTTCAATAAAAACATATAAATCAGAATTGAGTTTCGGGGCGGGGTGAAAATCCCCACCGGCGGTAATAAGCTATATAGCTGCGAGCCCGCGAGTTGAATTGATTTTCGACATGAACCGGTCAGATTCCGGTGCCGACGGTATAGTCCGGATGAAAGAAACTTGTTTTGCGGAATACCAAAACCACAAAGAAAGTTCCCCGTAATTTTGCGGGGAACTTTTTATTTACACATAAAGCAGGAAAGAAGAGTTATTAAAAATGAAAAGAAACAGAACAGCCATAAGACTAACGGTAATATCAATGCTTGCGGCGATTTCGGTAATACTGGTCTATTTGATCAGATTTCCGATTTTTCCGGCAGTCCCGTTTTTGGAATACGATCCCGCGGATATACCTATATTTATGGGTACGATGCTGTTCGGACCGTTTTACGGGCTTTTATTGACGGCAGGCGTATCGATAGTACAGGGTCTGACAGTCAGCGCAAGCAGCGGTATCGTCGGAATAGTAATGCACTTTTTCGCTACCGGAAGTTTTGTGTTATCTTTCGGTTTGATTTACAAAAAACATAAAACGCTGAAAGGTTCGATTATCGGGTCGGTAGTCGGTATTATCGTGATGACGGCGTTTATGACTCTTTGGAATATGATACTGACTCCGATATTTATGGGCGCTCCGAGAGCGGAAGTTATGAAATTGATGCTGCCGTTCATTATACCGTTCAACTTGATAAAAGCGTTTATAAACGCATCAATTTCGTTTGTGTTATATAATATTCTGGACAGAGCGATCAACTTTAAGAAGTTTTTCGATTAAAGCATTTTCAGATTTTTATCTTTTTTTACAGGTATGACCTCTTGTTTTTCAACGATCACTTTTTTACCGAAATCAAAACAAAATATCGTGGAAGTGTCGCATTTTTTTGAAAATTCCAGAATTAGCCGCTTATTCTTTTTATCGTAATAGCTTTTAAAGGTTTTTGTTTTTGACATATATTTCTCCTTTGTAAAAGAGCCATCTTTTCAGATGGCTTTTTTATAATAGTATTTAA
>JAGAEK010000041.1 GCA_017828835.1 Oscillospiraceae bacterium
GGAAAATAAAAAATATATGCGCGACCTGAAAATATACAGCTACGACAATAAACGCGGCGGTATCGGCAATCCAGAGAGAGTTAAAAATATAAAGACGGCGGTAGCGCAGGAAAAGCTTATCGCTTGTATGCTGAAATACCCGGAATTTTCGAAAAAAATAGTTGAAAGATTAGAATCGGAGGATTTTTCGGTCGAAGAAAACAGAAAAATATTCAACGTTGCGAAGGAAAGGATAGAAAAAGGGCTGCAATTCGATTTCACTTCAGTAAATGCGGAACTTTCTATGGAAGATATAAACCGTGCATCCGCGCTCGTTGCGGGGTGTGAGATCAAATTTACGGACAACGATATAGACTACTATATAAATATCGTCAAAGATGCGGCGAACGAAATATCCCCCGAAAAAGCGGCTGAACTTTCGGATGAAGAATATTTGAGCAGGATAAAAAAAGTTATAGATAAGAAAAATAATTCGGAGAAATAAAAAACGGAAGAAGGATGTTTCCTTATGGAAAATTACGAAAAAAGACTGTCTACGATACAGGAACTTGTTGAGAGCGGAAAGGCAAACGGAAGGATATCGACGAAAGAAATAAACGAAGCGTTGGAAGGCTCGGATTTTGACGTCGAACAGGTCGATTCGCTTTATGCGATGTTAGACGAATATAACGTTGATATAATCGAGGATTTCAATCCGAATGAGGAATTCGATCTCGAATCGCCGATAACCGATACGGATATTGACGAAAATTCCGACGATATATATTCTCCTGACGGTATTTCTGTCGACGATCCGGTAAAGGTATATCTGAAAGAGATCGGACGAGTACCGCTGCTTTCTCCGGATGAGGAACTTGAACTTGCGGAAAGAATGGCAACGGGAGATATGGAAGCACAGAAACGCCTGTCGGAAGCGAACCTCAGACTCGTTGTAAGTATAGCGAAAAGATATGTGGGAAGAGGTATGCAGTTTTTGGATCTGATACAGGAAGGTAACCTCGGACTGATAAAAGCGGTCGGGAAATTCGACCATACCAAGGGCTTCAAATTTTCAACTTATGCGACGTGGTGGATACGTCAGGCAATAACGAGAGCAATAGCGGATCAGGCGAGAACGATAAGGATCCCCGTACACATGGTCGAGACGATAAACAAGGTCAAGAAAACAACGAGCCAGCTTTTGCACCAGAACGGCAGAGAACCGACGGCGGAGGAAATCGCACAAGAGTTGAATATGCCGATCGATAAGGTCAGAGAAGTTATGAGAGTCGCACAGGAACCGGTTTCTCTTGAAACGCCTATCGGTGAAGAGGAAGACAGTCATTTGGGAGATTTTATTCCGGACGACGACGCTCCGGCACCTGCGGACGCGGCATCGAATACGCTTTTGCGCGAGCAGATAAGCGAAGTACTGCAAACGCTTACGCCGAGAGAAGAGAAAGTCTTGAGATTGAGATTCGGTCTTGACGACAGACGTCAGCATACGCTTGAAGAAGTCGGCAAAGAATTTAACGTAACCCGTGAGCGTATACGTCAGATCGAGGCGAAGGCACTCAGAAAACTGCGTCATCCGAGCCGCAGCAAGAAGCTGAAAGATTTTCTGGATTGATTTTTTGCGCCGAAGTAAAAAAACTTCGGCGCTTATGGTATATTTTTAAAGATAATTTTAATAAAACTCTGTTACGATTAAAAAAAAGGAGGCGTTTTGCTTTGAAAATACTTCTTGTTGAAGATGAGATCGAGCTTGCGGAAGCACTCGCGGAATTGATGAAAAAAAGCAAATATTCGGTGGATATTGCAAACGACGGAGAGAGCGGACTGGACTGTGCGATGAGCGGTATATACGATCTTATTATACTCGATATAATGCTTCCGAAAATGAACGGATATGAAATACTTAAAAATATAAGAGCCGAGAAGTTGTCGACACCGGTGATGATGCTGACGGCGAAAAGCGAGACTGAAGATAAGATAAAAGGCCTCGATTACGGTGCGGACGATTATTTGACAAAACCGTTTGAGACAGGAGAATTTCTCGCGAGAGTCAGAGCACTTTTGAGGAGAAAAGGCGAGATCGAAGAAGACAGGCTCGAACATAAAGATATCATTCTTGATAAAAACGCTTACGAGCTGTGCTGCGGTAAAAAATCAGTCAAGCTCGGAATGAAAGAATATCAAATAATGGAAATGCTGATCGCAAATCAGCACAACATTATCCCGAAAGAGCGGTTTATTGAAAAGATATGGGGCTTTGATTCGGAAGCTGAGTATAATAATATAGAAGTATATATTTCGTTTTTACGCAAAAAACTTGCCGTGATAGGTGCTCAGGTCAAGATAAAAGCAACGAGAGGCGTCGGCTACTATATCGATAAAGAAGATTGAGTTTTTTATCACCGAAGATGAGGCGAAAGATATTATGATAAAAAGGTTGAGGTTAAAAATAATAATAATTTCAGCGATTGCTTTGACTCTTGCGTTTGGGGCGGTGTTCGGAGCGGTCAGCCTTTATATTGTAAAAAGTGATGAGGATCGGGTCGTCGCTATAATGGAAAAGGTGGCGCGTGAAGACAGTATACCAAATATGTTCCCGGGGCTTCGCGGAGATTTTGTGATCGAGAGCAAAAATTACGGTTACAGCAACATGGCTATCGTTAAAATGCGAAACGACGGAGAAATAATAAGCGCGGCATCGCTTGCGGATGAAAATTTCAACAAAAATATAGCGTTTGAATGTGCGAAAAAAGCTTATGAAAGCCAAAATCCCAAAGGCAAATACGGGGTAATGACGTATATAATGCAAAAGAAAACGTACGGTTATATCGTGGTCATGGTCAACAGAGGATACGAAGAGGCGGCGATGAGAAATATGCTGTCATCCTGCGGGACCGCAATGGGTATAAGTCTTGTGGTGTTATTGGGTATGGTCACGGTGCTGTCGGGCTGGGCTGTGAGACCCGTTAAAGAAAGTTTTGAAAAACAAAAGAGATTTATTTCGGATGCGAGTCATGAACTGAAAACTCCGCTTGCCGTTATTTGTGCAAACGCGGACGTGCTCGAAAAAGATATCGGGCAAAACAAATGGCTGGAATATATAAAAAATCAGACGGTCAGGATGGACGGGCTTGTAAAGGATATGCTGTTTTTGGCAAGGGCTGACGAAGGCATACAAAACGGAGAATATAAGGAGTTTGACGTTGGAGAAGCGGTTTTGAATATTGCGCTTGAATTTGAGAGCAGAGCTTATGAAAGCGGAAAACAGTATTGCTACGAAACGGAAAGCGGTATATTGAGAGTCGGAAATGAGGAACGCATAAAACAGGCGGTTGCGATACTTATCGATAATGCGCTGAAACGTTCTTCCGGA
>JAGAEK010000042.1 GCA_017828835.1 Oscillospiraceae bacterium
AAGTACCTCACAAGACGCACCGCATATCCCCCACATCGAGGATACGTTTATTATCCTTCCGCCGTTTTCTTTCATCACCTTCAACGCTTCGCGTGCGCATAGCATCTGCCCGAGCAGATTAGTGTTGAAGATACGGTTATACTGCTCAACGGTAAAATCGCTGAACAGTCCATTCTCCGATATCCCTGCATTGTTCACAAGCACGTCGATACCGCCGAGCTTATATTCGGCGAGCGAAATCATCCTTCTGACAGAAATCTCGTCCGTTACGTCGACCTCGCATTTTTCACATACTGCTCCGAAGCTCCTGCATTTTTCCAAAACCTCGTCGGCGGCAGCTTCGTTTTTATTATAGCAGATCATCACGCTGTCTCCGTTTTTTGCAAATTCTTCGGCGCACGCCCTTCCGATACCTCTCGACGCTCCCGTTATAACTATACGTTTTCCCATATCTTCTCCTGCCTATTCTCTGTTATCTTCGATCTTGTTCAAAAACGCCTGTTTTTCGAACGGTAATTCCGCAATTTCCGCCCACGGTACCATTTTTTTGAGCAGATGATTGCTGAACTCCGGATTTGTCGGCAGTATCGGCCCTATCAGATAGGTCGCGATAAACCCGTTTTCTCTAAATCCTTCCGCTTTTGAATCCGGATTCACCCCCGAGCCCTTCGATATCTTCAAAAAAGGCGACGGCGTTTCACCGTAGCTGTGGCTCAACTGATTTTTGAACCCGATTATTTTGATCCCGTCGCTCTCTCCTTCGCAATATTCGTTATACCTGAGCCGCGAAAATCTTTTCGCCGTACTGTCCCAGAAATTCATACACTCAAATTCGCTTCCGTCCGCCCTTACTACGTTCTTCCCGAGCAGTTCAAACGAATTCCCCGTTATAAGCGTTATTTTCTCTCCGTCATCGCTTTTCTGCGTTCTTTCGAGTAATTCTTCGCGGTAAGGCGCAAGCGCTTTTAAGACCGTTTCCTGCTGTCTTTCGGTACACGGCCCGAGATATAAAAAGTCAACGCGCTTTTCTTTTTTCACAAATTCCGGCTTGTCAAATATCGACGTTTCCGCAACGTCGTATTCAACGCCCGACAAAGACAGTTTTTTCAATAAATAAAGTATATTTCCGCTGTCTCCGTAAAGATTGCAAAATTCGGGGTAAAGCACTTCGACCGTTACTTTATTCATCAAAATCACCGTCCTTTCTTTCGAGTTTGATTTTCTCTTCCAGACGTTTTGCAAGCGGTGCGGAATACAAACTGAAAAATATCGCAAGCGACGGTGCGGCGTCTTTTTCTTTCGCCACCGCATCCCCGAGTTTTTCATAATCTCTGAACAGATTTATTTTTTCGCTGTCGGCGCCTGAAAGACTTATTCTCAGCGCAACGTCCGCACATCTTGCTCCGCCTATATATATTTTGTTGATATCCGGAGAACTTAACGCGGAAAAATCGGTGTCGAACAGCCAGGATATATCTTCGCTGCCTTTCGTTATCTTAGGATCCGTAACCATCAGCACGACGTCTTTTTTCCCTTCGATCCGATCGAGATACCTAAGACTCTGCGATCCGGAAATCGGATTTTGGTCTTTGAACAGCAGCGTCGATACGCTCGTTTTCCCCACCGTATATTTCCCGAATCTGCCTGTTTTTGACGACACGTCTTGTATGCTTTGCGCTATCGTTTCCATACTGACGCCTGCCTGCCTGCAAACCGCCGCGACCGCGGTCGAATTGAAGACGTTAAACAGACTTCCCGCCGCAAACGGAAGCTCTATCTCTTTCTCCCCGTCGCTGAATATGAATTTTGACTGTGCAAAATCCACTTCTTTTGCAAAATATTCAGCCTCAGGCATCCTGAACCCGCAGCTCACACACTCGGCTTTACCTATATGGTGGTAATGATAATATTCATATTTAAGCGGTCTGCTGCATTTCGGACAAACGGTTATATCCTTCACCTCGTTTCTCGGTTCGGTATAGCTCTGTTCTGTCTTACCGACCGAGAAGAACACTCTTTTTATCTTTTCTCTGCCTTCTCCCAACATTCCCGAGATCATATCGTCTCCGTTCAACACAAGCGTCGTACCGTCGGGAAGATAATCGTTTATTTTGTCAAATATGAATTCGCTGTGGCCGTTGCGTACTATCGAATCTCTGAATAAATTCGTGCAGAGTATTATACTCGGCGTAAAATAAGGATATATATACTGCGACGAGCGTTCATCCGTTTCAAGCACCGCAACTTCCGCTTTCGTTTTCCCGCAAAGCGAACAGTTTTGCAGCAGCGCGCTCACAAGCCCGGGAGCCATATTCGAACCCTTTGAGTTGTTTATTACCTTTTTCCCGCTTTCTCTGAGTATCGTCGTTATAAGATTTGAGCTGCTCGTTTTTCCGTTCGTACCGGTAACGCATATCGTCAGAGGAGGCATCTTTATCCTCCTCAAAAAATCCGGACATATTTTCAGCGCTATTATTCCGGGAGTGTTGCTTCCTCTTCCGGTCAACAGTCTAAGCAAAAACTCTGCCGCTTTTCCGAACACCGTCGCAGCAAAAAATCTCAACTTCCCCATTTTTATGCCTCTTTCTTTTTCCTTTTGCTTATTAAAACGATATAATTATTATACCTTTATGTCCGCGTAAAATCAACCTTGCCGTCTTATTTCTTTGCCGTTAAAACATATTATTGCTTTTCAGCCGTTTTTGATTTATAATAATATCAACTTAAAACGTTTGGAGGATGCTTTATGATAAAAAACACTCCGCCCATGGGTTGGAACTCTTGGAACACCTTCGGAAGCAATATCAACGAAAAAATTGTTATGGAAACCGCCGACGCGATCGTTGAGAAAGGACTTGCAAAGGTCGGCTACGAATACGTCGTGATCGACGATTGCTGGAGTCTGCCCGAAAGAGATTCTGACGGCAAACTCGCAGTTAATCCCGAAAAATTTGCTTATGTGTGATAAAGAAGCAATAGAAGTGCAAAAAATTTTGCCGTTCCTATC
>JAGAEK010000043.1 GCA_017828835.1 Oscillospiraceae bacterium
CATCCGGCAAATACCGCGCAGACGGTGCAAAGAACCAAGATTAGTGCGATGATTTTTTTCATTTTTTAAAAACACACCCTTTCATAATTTATATAAATTATTTCAGTTGTTCAAGGTAGTTATCGTAAGCGCTGATTTTGTTTTTTGCGTTATTGATAAGATTCTGTACCTCGGAATTGGTCAACGATACGGTGGTTATATAATTCTGACGGTTCAGGAAACCGCTTATTATATTGGCAAACTCTGCTTGCAGAGCGGAGTCTTGTTTGATAAGCTCAACGTATTGTTTAAACGCTTCGGATCCGTCGTCGATACCGTTGCTGACTTTTTCAAAATCGTTGACTTTGCAGAGGAGCTTGTAAGCTTTGAGCGAATTGACTCTGAACTGAGCGTAGTAGCTTCCGAGGAGAGTCGTCGCATATTGCAGTTCGGCATACTGTCTGGAGTTCGGGCGTGATACGTTGGGGTCGGTATAGTAAGCGTAAGTCACGTATTGTTCGGCGCTCGTTTTATAGACGGCCTGGTGCATAAGCTCGGTCGCTGTTTTGAGCTCGTTTGCTGTGGTCTCGAAATTGGAACAGAACGAATCGTCAACGTAAGGAATATAGTAGGTACCCTCTATATATTGCTTTATAGAAGGAAGTATGCTCTCGGGCATCGAGTTCATAATGGTACCGATACTCATTTGGTTTTGAGAACCGCGGAACGGATAATAAGTCGAATCCGACCAGACCTCGAGCGCGTTACCTATATGGATAGCGGCCTCGTAGGCGAGCTCTCCCGCTGCGTTACCGAGTTGCTGGATGCAGATCTTCTTTATCAAAGCGTCGTAATCCTGAGTCGGATCGCGGAGCATTTCTTTGAGAAGTATCGCGTTCATCGAGTTGCATTCGGGGGTAGGACCGGTGCTGTCCATCAGACTCTCGAACCCTTGAGCGTAGAATTGTTTAATGGAGATCGCTTCGGAAACGAGGAAGAGGAAGTTCTGAGGAAGCGATTCGCTGCGGCAGAAGTTATGGTAGATGAAGCATTTTTTGTTTTCGTTTCGTTTTGCGTATTTTAAACATTTGTCGACGCGGACTTCGGTAATGGACGAAGCTTTGTTGACCATCGGACAATGGTCTCCGCCGTCGAAACCGATCGCGATATTATCAAAATCTGTGCTGGCGAGGATGTTGATAACGTCATTAAGATCGTTGTGGATCGCGGGAAGGATCATGATCTTGAAATTCGGATCGACTTCGTGAGCCGCTTTGGTGTAGATATTCGTTGCGTCCGAAAGCATTTGCCAGTTCGTTATAGACGCGGTGTTAGAGGTGATAACTTTTTTGCAGTGTTCGCATTTTTCGGGTACGCAGAAATAAGATGAGCAGTCGTTGTTGTAAATGAATACGCCTGCAACGTCCGGAAATTCATTTACGAATTTCTGCATTATTTCGGTCATATACTGCTGACCGAGTTCGGTATGTATGCAGATCGTTTTCGGAGTATCTTCGGTCTGACCGGAGATCCAGGAAGGAACGTCCGTCCAACCGAGAACTTCTTCGGGATACTGGCTCATATCTCCGCCGATAAAGAAGGGAAGGGCCGGCTCGGTGAGCCACTGATAATAGTCGATGCCGTATTTTTTGCAGGCGGCGGAAAGAGCTTTAAGCTGATCTATATCGTGTTGACTGGGTTCCTTTTGGAACGGGAATATGTCGCTGTGTACGAATCCGGCAATGTGAGTCGAGACTCCGGAACCGTTCGAAACTGGCGAATACATATTGAAACCGAGTCTTGAAAGGTATTCGGCTTTTTCTTCGAAATACTGTTCGGGCGCGAAATCGCCTCCCCAATAATAACCGAGTCCGCAGGAGCGGTCTTTGAATGCCCAGGTTACGAACGAATCGATCTTGCCGTCGGGATCGTACATGAAATGATCTTCGAGCTCGTAGACTCCGTAAAGTACGCTTCTTGCATTGGAGCCGGCGATGATAATATTGTCACCGACCTGTTTCATATTGAAAGCGTCGGTATCGGCTGAGATGGAGCAGACGTCGAAGGCGTTATCGGAGAAAAGCTTCGCCTGAGTGTCGGAGGCTCCGTTGAGCGAAAGTATGATTTGTTTCGTACCGACTTCAGAAGTTTTGATGATCTCACAATCCACGCCGACTTTTTTGAAATATTTCCGGAGATTTTCGGCGGCGGTGTTGACGACGAGTTCGTCGGTGTCGAGCATGGCGATTTTGTAGGAAGAATCGATGTTCATTTTTTCAAGTCCTTTCGAAATTTTTGAGGAATCGTATTTAGTTGCCGAGGAGAAATACTCGTCGACAAACGTGAATCCTTCAGCAACCGAACTTTCGGTGGACGAAGACTGTTCCGAAGGTTCGGAAGAAGATGAATTTCCGTCTTTACCGCATCCGGCGAATACCGCGCAGACGGTGCAAAGAACTAAGATCATTGAGAGGAGTTTTTTCATTTTTTTTAAAACACCCTTTCGCAATTGGATTATTGCAGCTTATCAAGATATTTTTCGTAAGCGCGAGCTTTTGCGTTTGCTTTCAAACGGAGACGTTGTATCGAATAATCGCTCAACGATACGGAAGAAATATAATTCTTACCTTCCATAAAACCTTTGATGATACTGGAGAACTCTCTTTGCTGAGCGGAGTCTTGTTTGATAAGTTCAACGTATTGTTGGAACGCTTCGGAGCCGTCGTCGATATTTTGCTTGACCTTCGAGAAATCATCAACATTACAGAGGAGCTTATAAGCGTTGAGCATATTGACTCTGAACTGAGCGTAGTAGCTTCCGAGGAGAGTCGTCGCGTATTGAAGTTCCGCATACTGTTTGCAGGTCGGGCGGGATACGTTGGGATCGGTGTAGTAAGCGTAAGTTACGTATTGATCGGATCTTGCCGCGTCCATAGCCTGCTGCAGAAGGTCGGTCGCGATTTTAAGCTCACTTGCGGTGACCTCGAAATTGGAATAGAACGAGTCGGACAAGCTGTAGTAATGGCTTGCAATGTAGCTCTTTATTGTGGGAAGGATATCTTCGGGCATCTCGTTCATCATAGTTCCGATGCTCATTTGGCTTGCAGAACCGCGGAAAGGATAATAGAATGATGTACCAGACCATGTTTCGAGGGCGTTGCCGATATGTATAGCGGCCTCGTAGGCGAGTTCTCCGGCGGTGTTGCCAAGCTGTTGAATACAGATCTTCCTTATCAATGCGTTGTAATCCTGAGTCGGATCGCGGAGCATTTCTTTTAGCAGGAGCGCGTTCATCGAGTTACATTCGGGTGTAGGACCTGTGCTGTCCATCAGGCTTTCGAAACCCTGATCGTAGAATTGTTTAATGGAGATAGCTTCGGAAACGAGGAAGAGAAAGTTCTGAGGGACGGACTCGCTGCGGCAGAAGTTATGGTAGATGAAGCATTTTTTGCTTTGGTTGTTCTTGGCGTAATCAAGACAGGTTGCGACTTTTCCCTGTGGAACAGCCGAAGATTTGGTGACCATCGGGCAATGGTCTCCGCCGTCGAAACCGATCGCGATATTATCGAAATCAGTGTTTTCGAGGATGTTAGTGAGTTCGGTGTCGTTGTTGTGGATCGCGGGAAGGATCATGATTTTGAAATTCGGATCGACTTCGTGAGCTGCTTTGGTGTAGATACTTGTCGCGTCCGAAAGCATTTGCCAGTTCGTTATAGCTGCTGTGTTAGTGGTGATCACCTTTTTGCAGTGTTCGCATTTTTCGGGTATGCAGAAATAAGATTCGCAGTCATTGTTATAAATAAAGACACCGGCAACGTCGGGAAATTCAGTTATGAATTTCTGCATCATCTCAGTCATATACTGCTGACCGAGTTCGGTGTGTATGCAAATCGTTTTAGGAGTATCTTCCGTCTGACCGGCGATCCAGGAAGGAACGTCCGTCCAACCCAAAACCTCTTCGGGATACTGGCTTATATCTCCGCCGATAAAGAAGGGAAGGGCAGGCTCGGTGAGCCATTGATAATAGTCGATGCCGTATTTTTTGCAGGCGGCTGACAGAGATTTAAGCTGATCGATATTGTGCTGATCGGGTTCGGTCTGGAACGGGAAGATGTCGCTGTGTACGAATCCGGCAATGTGGGTAGGAACGCCGGAACCGTCGGTGACCGGGGAATACATATTGAAACCGAGCCTGGAAAGGTATTCGGCTTTTTCTTCATAGTACTGTTCGGTTGAGAATTTGTCTCCGCTCCAATAATAACCGAGTCCGCAGGAGCGGTCTTTGAACGCCCATTTTACGAACGAGTCGATTTTTTCGTCGGGCTCATACATGAAATGATCTTCGAGTTCGTAAACTCCGTAGAGAACGCTTCTCGGGTTGGAGCCGGCTATGATAATGTTGTCGCCGACCTGTTTTATGTTGAAAGCATCGTTTTCGGCGTCGACGGAGCGAACGGAAAGGGAGTTAGAGGAAAAGAGCTTCGCCTGAGTTTTCGACGCGCCGTTATGAGAAAGGATGATTTGTTTCGTGCCGACTTTCGAGATTTTTACGATCTCGCAGTCCACACCGACCTTGCTGAGGTATTTCCGGAGGTTTTCGGCGGCGGTATTGACGACGAGTTCGTCGGTGTCGAGCAGGGCGATCTGGTAAGAAGAATCGATGCCCGCTTTTTCAAGACCGTTCGAAATTTTTGAAGAATCGTATTCGGTTGCCGAGGAGAAATACTCGTCGACGAACTTAAACTCTTTAGGAGCCGAGCTTTCGTTAACAGAAGACGAGTTTGTTTCTTCACCGCATCCGGCGAATACCGCGCAGACGGTACAAATGACCAAAATTAACGCAATAAATTTTTTCATAAACATCATTCCTCTCAGTGACAGTAAAAATACGAATACGTATATAAAGTATACTAAACAATTTACCGAAAGTAAATAGAAAATACAGTTTTTGAGACAA
Organism: Oscillospiraceae bacterium; assembly: GCA_017828835.1. GTDB lineage: Bacteria > Bacillota > Clostridia > Oscillospirales > Ruminococcaceae > RGIG8367. The sequence goes on from JAGAEK010000043.1 coordinate 4,937, forward strand.
AATTGGGATATTTTTAAGCGATTTGTCCATATTACTTACATTAAAAAATCGGATATTATACGATAGCTATATTATAATAAGGTATTGAAAAGCGAAAGAATTAATAGTATACTTGAAAAAAAGAGCAGGAGGCATAAAAAATGGTAACAATTTTGATGGATAACGGTAAAAAGATAAAATTGGAGCTTTACCCCGAATACGCGCCGATAACGGTCAATAATTTCATAGATCTTGTGAAGAAGAAATTTTATAACGGATTGAAATTTCATAGGGTAATAGAGGGCTTTATGATACAGGGCGGATGTCCGAAGGGCGACGGAACGGGCGGCCCGGGATACGAAATAAAGGGTGAATTTGCGAAAAACGGAGTTAATAATCCTCTGAAACACACGCGCGGAGTTATTTCGATGGCACGGGCGATGGATCCGGATTCGGCGGGATCGCAGTTTTTCATCATGCACAAAGACGCGCCGCATCTTGACGGCTCATACGCGGCGTTCGGTAAAGTAGTTGAGGGGATGGAAGTGGTCGACGAGATAGCGTCGGTGAGGACGGATTGGAATGATAAGCCGATCGAGCCGCAGGTTATAAGGGAGATAACGATAGAAGAATAAACGCGGGAAAACGGTTGAAAGGCCGCGGCGCGAAAAGGCGAGCAAAAAAAGAATATTTTTTCAAATTGGTATTGACAAAATAAAAACGCTGTGTTAGTATAATTAACGTTGTCGCTGGTGTAGCTCAGCTGGTAGAGCAGCTGATTTGTAATCAGCAGGTCGGGGGTTCGAATCCGTCCACCAGCTCCAGCGGATAACAAATAGATATGGGAGTGTTCCCGAGCGGCCAAAGGGGGCAGACTGTAAATCTGTTGTCTGTTGACTACGGTGGTCCGAATCCACCCGCTCCCACCAGAATAGGGTTGCTATTTTAACAAAAATGGCAATCCTATTTTTCCTTTATTACTCATGAGAAACCTATAATGGTCAAGATATGGAATAATCTTTCTAAAGAATAGTATGTTTGTGAAGAGGAGTTACAATGTCTGAACGCTTGTTGAAATACGGAATAAAAGACGGCCGACTCATTTCTATTGAAGAAGTTGTTTCAGGAATGGGGTGTGGTTGTTTTTGTCCTTCATGCGGTGCAGTGCTCGTGGCAAAAAAGGGGCTTAAAAGAGAACATCATTTCGCCCATTACAACGCAAACGATTGTAAACATGGCAGCGAGAGCGCTTTACATCTAATGGCTAAAAATACAATGGCTTCTTTGAAGTGCCTTTTTGTTCCTGACATGGACGATTCAAGCAGTGGTTCCGTCCGGGACTTTAGTGCAGTTGAACTTGAAAGCAGATCGTTCCAATCTTTCATACCGGATATTGTATTGAAAAACAATGATGAAATCCTTTGTGTTGAAATCCTAGTTACTCATGCCGTTGATGAAGAAAAAGAGAAAAAAATAGAAAGAAGTAAGATTCCGACAGTAGAAATTGACTTGGGCGGGATGCTTGAAAGCTTTGATGAAAAGTCGATAACCGAGGTTTTTCTCTCCGGCCGGCTAACAAAATGGGTTTATAATTCTGTCATTGCAGAACGTTTGCGCAAAGAACGTATTGAAAAAGAATTAAGTGACCTTCTTCCGCCGATTGGTTCCGTCTATACCCCGGGATCAGAATGGTACGATTGTCCTAGGCTAAAAAGGAAAATGTCCTTCTTTTATGGGAAAGACTCTTGTCATGACTGCTGGTATTTCAATCATCTTTATCCTTTTAAGAATTATACGAATGTTTTGCAGTGCATCTATCGAGAAAGTGACCTGCTAAAGCAAAAGGTGGAGGATGTTCGTAATGTGGTACGCGAATCTGAATCCGGGTTGCTTTTGTCTGTTGATATTTTAGTCGATAAAATATGGCAACACTGGGAAGGCTCAAAAACTGAGAAACTCTCTTTGCTCAAAGCGAACGGTTATTGATCATAACCGTTCGTTTTATTTTGGGAGGGAACAAAACGGCCGCCGTTTACGCTTGACAGTATTTACGGCGTTTGATAGAATGAAAACGGAAGCAAAAAACACGGAAAAGGGAGAAACGATCATGAATTTTCTTTCAAAATCGGAATATGAGGCGTCGCTCGCCGCAACACGCGATGAGCGAATGACCTGGTGGCGCGAGGCGAGGTTCGGAATGTTCGTACATTACGGACTTTATTCTGTGCGCGGGCGTATGGAATGGGCGATGGCGCTTGAAAACTATGACGTTGCGGATTATGAAAAATACGCGGATAAGTTTGCGCCGAAACCGGGTGCGGCGAGGGAATGGGCGGCACTTGCAAAAAATGCGGGATGTAAGTATATGGTGCTGACGACCCGCCACCACGAAGGATTTTCTCTTTGGGATTCGAAGGTAAACCCTTATAACAGCGTGAATTACGGGCCTCATCGCGATATAGTGAAAGAGTTCGTCGACGCCTGTCGGGAATTCCGTCTAGGCATCGGCTTTTACACCTCGGTTATGGATTGGCGTCATCCCGACGGACGCGATTGTGCGACAGATCCGGAGGCGCGGAAGCGTTATAACGACTATCTTCTTGCGCTGAATACGGAACTGCTCACGAACTACGGCAAGATCGATATTCTTTGGTACGACGTGCCGGCGCCGCTGGAGAGCTACGAGGGCTGGGATTCTCTGCGCCGCAATCAGATACTGCGGTCGATCCAGCCGCATATCATAATAAACAACCGTTCTCTGCTCGACGAGGATTTCGGGACGCCGGAAGGCGAAATAAAGCCGTCGGAAAGAGATTGGGAAGCGTGTATGACGTGGAACGATCTGAGTTGGGGGTATGTGGATTCCGCGCAGGCGGCGCCCTACGGCTACAACGCGCAGCGTATTTTAAAGATGCTTTGGCGGGTAACTGCGAGCCGCGGCAATCTGCTTTTGAATATCGGACCGGCGCCGGACGGCTCGGTGCCGGCGGAGGCAGTCGGACCTCTGACGAAGGTCGGACAGTGGCTTGAAGAAAACGGCGACGCGGTCTACGGACTGCGCGACGGCTCGTCGGACGCGAATTTCTGGATACGCGGGACGACGCGAAGAAAGAATCACGTCTGGGTGTGGAACTGGATATGGCCGGACGACGGCGAATTCACGCTCGGCGGCTACAAAACGAAGCTGTTGGAAGCGCGTCTGCCGGCGACGGGCGAGAGCTTGCCGTTCGAACAGGATAAGGCGCGGCTGACGGTGAAAGGGTTGCCGAAGAATTAAAGTGGCACATGGACAATCAGAAGATTGATACCGCCAACGGTCCTGCCCTTACCGATCTTGTTCTCGCCCAGAGGGAAAGATGCAAGACCTTAAAGGAAATGGCCGAA
>JAGAEK010000007.1 GCA_017828835.1 Oscillospiraceae bacterium
TATTATTATCACTCATTTTTATGTAATTTGCAAGTCGGCGCATAACGTTGTCGGACGACGTATATACGGCGTGGAGATCGGTCTCTATCCTCAATCTGCCGCCGTTTGCTCCATCATACTTTTCTTTGGTAAGTAACCCCTCCCGAAACCTTCTCAAGTCTTCGAGCTCGCCGTCATAAAAATCGGAAACCGGTCGTCCGTAGTTGCATTTTATGCCGCTCTCAAGTATCGCTCTGCAGACTCCCTCTGGAAACATATATGAATCCGTGAACGAAGTTACGCCTCCCGCAAGCATTTCGGCGATTCCCAAAAGTGTGCCCGCGTAAGCCGCTTCGTCGTCCATTTTGTCCTCAAACGGAAATATCTTCGTAAACAGCCATTCTTCAAGATCAAGTCCGTCGCCGTACCCTCTCATCAAGGTCATCGCGGCATGACAATGGGTGTTCACGAGTCCCGGTATGAGCAGCTTGTTTTTCCCGTCGTATACCTCGCCCTCGGGTTCAATTCCATTTCCGATCTTCGCTATCTTCTCGCCTTTGACCGATACGTCTCCGCATCTGACGGAAAAATCTTCGTCAACGTACTTTATGTTCTTAAACAGCATCTATATCTTTCACTATCCTTATAATAAGTTTTTTAAACCGCTCCGACATCTTCTTCGTTACGTCTATCACGTCGGCGTCCGAAAGCTTGTTTTTTGAAATTCCCGCCGCCATATTTGTCACGCAGGAAATGCCGACCGTTTTTATCCCGCAGTAAGCCGCCGCTATCGCTTCCGGTACGCAGGACATTCCGACGACGTCTCCGCCGAGCAATGAAAACGCTCTGATCTCCGCCGGAGTTTCGTATTGCGGACCCGAGGCGAAAAAGTAGACTCCTTCATGCATACTTTCTCCCAAGGCTTCCGCGCTCGCTTTTACCTTCTCGCGAAGCTCTTTGCTGTAGGCGTCGGACATATCGAAAAAACGATCTCCGAGCTCCGAGTCGCCGTTTCCCCTAACCGGACTCTCCGCCGCTAACTTGATATGATCCTTTATAAGTACGAAATCACCTATGGCGTAGGCGGGATTTATCGCTCCGACCGCATTCGTTATCACGAGCTTTTCTATACCCGCAAATTTCATCGTTCCGATCACGTTTCCCATAACGTCGAAGCCGTGGCCCTCATAGTAATGATATCTTCCCGAAAAAAGCGCCGCAGGTACGCCGTCAAGCTTTCCGACGTAAAGCGCACCCTCGTGCGCTTTGTTGGTACACTTCGCAAAACCCGGTATATCCGTATATTTTATTTTTACCGGAGAGCTCAGCTGTTTCGTGAGCTCTCCCAATCCCGAACCGAGTATTATCGCGATCTTCGGCCGCAGATCGGTTTTTTTGCAAATATATTCCGCTCCGGCTCTGCATTTTTCTATATCTATCATCTCTTAAAACTCACTTCCGCATTTTGAACAGTAGGACGCGTCCTTGCCGTTTGCCGTCCCGCAATTCGGACAGGTCTTTAACTTTGCCGCTTCATTCGCTTTTTTCTTCAGGTTTTCCAGCTTTATATGCAGTCCGTCAAGCTCGGCTATACATATCCTTATTATGTCTTCGTCGTCTATCTTGTTGTTCTTGTTGTAGTAGACGATCTCTCCGAGTTTTTGGTATTTCTGCTTTATCTCGCTGTTCACGTTCATTATGCTGATCTTGATCTTTGATCTGTCTATTAATTCGTTCGTCTTCTTTTCGGCTTTGCCCGCCGCTTTCTTCACTTCATCCCAAATCTCATTTACGTCTATTCTTTCGCTCATAACTTTTTCCTCCTTATATATTTTTGTTGTTTTATATAAACTCTCTCAATAACGACTCGCTCGGCATCAATTCCGCCGAAATATCGTAAAACATATCAAGTACGCTCGCGATCCTGCGGTATACGGCGGAATATTTTCCCTTCTTGCCCTGATTGTATATCGGGAAAAAATAATTATGGAATATATTCGGCTCGTAATCGTGCGTCGTGTTGATAACGTAGTCCGCAAGGTCTATATAGGGCCTTATATATTTTTGTTCGCCCTCTATGACGCCTTTCCACATATCCATAGTGTTATCCAATGAGGACGAGCGGTAATGATAATCCCTTACCATCCGCCTTATCATCCTGATATCGTCCGCCGACATCAGCGTTTTGTTCTCATATTTGAATTCCGTGGTCGTTTCGATATAAACGTTCATAAACAGTTCACTGTCGAAATTCCCCCTTATCACCGGATTCAGGGCGTGTATACCCTCGATTATAAGAAGGTCGTTTTCACCGACGGCGATCGTATTAGCCCCGAGCGTTCTCTGTTTTTTGTTAAAATCATAAAGCGGAAACTCTGCTTTCCCTTCGGAGATCAGTTCCGCAAAACTGCTTTGAAGCAGATCCAGATCAAGTCCGTTGACGGATTCGTAGTCTATCCTTCCGTCTTCCAGCTTCGGAAGCTTTTCAAAAGGAAGATAAAAATCGTCCAGCGACACTATAGGTGCGTTGACACCAAGATTCGCAAGTTTTTTTCTGATCTTGCCCGCCGTAGTCGTTTTTCCGGACGCGGACGGTCCGCAGATCATCATTATCCATTTTTCCTTTATATTTTCCTTCGCAGCTTCGGCAACCCGCTCTATCTCGGAATCGTATGCTTTCTCGGATTCTTCGATAAAGCTTTCAGGATAAAAATGCGCTTTATAATTTACCTCTGAAATCTGTACCTCTCTGTTTCGAAGCTTCATTTAAAAATTCCTCCGCCTTTCTTTTCCTCGATAGTATTTCGTCAAAACCCTCGATATATTCATACGGAAACTTATAGTTAAATATTCTCTCGATCCTGTCGCTCCACGGATCTTTCAGCTTCGTCGATCCGCCCGCGCCGACCGAAAAAACGGTGTGGGTCTCATCCATAATATATACGTTATACATCCCTTCGTAGCCGTCAAGCGAAAATCCTACGTTTTCAAGACTTCCGAGAGTGTTTTTCTGACGGTAAAGATAATAGGGTCCGTAACCCGCAGACTCGAGCTTCGGTTTTGCAACGTCAAGCATCTTCGCCGCGATCCTGCCTCCGTTCAAAAACAACTCTCCTCCGTTTTCCGAAAAATCGGCAGACCGCTTTATCGACAAAGTGTGTACCGTTATATTTTCAGGTCTTAACGACGTCAGTACGTCCATCGTATTTTCAAAACTCTCGACACTTTCTTCAGGTAATCCCGCGATCACGTCGGTGTTGATGCTTCTGAATCCGACCTTTCTCGCAAGCTCGTAGCCTTCGAGCATCTGCCGCGACGTGTGTTTTCTGCCGATGAGTTCGAGTATTTTGTCGTTCATCGTCTGAGGGTTTATGCTTATCCTGTCCGCTCCGCAGCTCTTTATCGTCTCGAGTTTTTCAAGAGTTACGGTGTCCGGTCTTCCGGCTTCGACGGTAAACTCTTTCACTGCGCTCATATCAAAGCTCGTATCTACCTCTCTCATTATCCTTTCAAGCTCTTTCGCGCTCAGCGTCGTAGGCGTTCCTCCGCCGACGTATACCGTTTCCAAACGCAGCCCCAATCTCTTCGCGATCTCTCCGGTATATTTTATCTCCCGCAGCAACGCGTCGACGTAATCGGGTATCAGCTTTTTCGCGCGCTCTATCGAATGAGATACGAAAGAGCAGTATTTGCACCTTGTAGGGCAAAAAGGTATCCCGATATAAAGACTGAACGATTCTTTCGTCGATTGCTTTATTATCGCCGTTTCGCGTCTCTCAGTTTCGAGCAAAAGCTTTGCTTTTTTCTCCGAAACAAGATATTTATCGCAAAAAAACGATATTATCTCCCCGTCACTCAGTCCTTCCTCTTTCAGCTTTCTCGCTATTTTCACGGGCCTTATTCCTGTGAGCGCGCCCCACGGCGGAGTCGTTTCCAATATCTTCGAAAACAGTCTGTAGGCCCCGACTCCGATCCTTCTTTCGCATTCTTCGTCGCTCGCCTCTTCAGCCCTTATCTCACCGCTCAAATTCTCCTTTTTGCCGTTCATCGAAAGTTCAAGGTATATCTTCGTTTCTTGCGGTGTCTTTTCGACCTCGGCCAAAAGATATCTTTCGCTGTTTTCGCTCTTTTCCTTGACCGTTACTATCTTCTCGGGCCCTATGAATATCCTGCAGACCGATTCGGTCTCGTATATAAAATCGTGCCCTTTTATAACTAATTCCATCATAATCTACCGTATCTTGCCTGCCTCTGACATATAGTAATTATTCTCTTTTTCAAAAAACAACGTCGTTTCCTCTCCGTGTCCCGGATATACTTTGTAATCCTCGGATATTTTCGACAGCTTTTCGAGCGACAGCATCATATCCGACGCGCTTCCTCTTACAAAGTCCGTCCTCCCGATACTCCCGCAAAAAAGAGTGTCTCCGGTAAACGCGGCGTCTTCACAAAAATATACGACGGATCCCTCAGAATGTCCCGGCGTGTGCATCACTTTGAACTCCATATTTCCGACCGTTATTACGTCGCCGTCTTTTAATATGCTTTCGCCGTCCATCTCAGGTCTTTCATATCTCATGTCCCGCCCGAAATATATCTCAGGATGGTTCACTATCTCAACGTCAAGCCCGTGAATATATACTTTTATTCCGTATTCGTCCGCCAATTCCTTTGCCGCGGCGATATGATCAAAGTGTCCGTGCGTCAGCAGTATCTTCTTCGGCGTTACTCCCGCCTCGTTTATCTCGCTTATTATCTTTCCGGCGTTCCCGCCCGGATCTATTATTGCCGCTTCTTTCGTATCATCGTAAACTATATAGCAGTTTGCCTCCAATATCCCTACCGTAAGTTTCTTTATATATATCATGTTACTCACCCTTACGTTTATTTCATGAGCTCTTCACTGTCAAGTATTATCGTTACGGGACCGTCGTCGACCTGCGTTATCTTCATGTCCGCTCCGAAAACGCCGCTCGCAATATTTATTCCTTCGCTCTTTAAACATTCCTTGTAGATCTCTATCAACCGCTCCGCTTTTTCAGGCCGCTCCGCGTTTATATATGACGGCCTGTTTCCGCTGCTCGCATCGGCACAAAGAGTGAAATTCGACACCACGAGTATCTCTCCTCCGATATTCTTCACCGAAAGATTCATCTTTCCCTCTTCGTCTTCAAAAATGCGTAAATTCGCCGTCTTCTTTGCCAAAAACATCGCTTCTTTTTCGGTATCGCCGACCGCTGCTCCCAAAAGTACCGCAAGCCCTTTTCCTATCTCTCCGCTCGGCTCTCCGTCGGCAACGACTTTGGCTCTCTCAACTCTTTGTATTACCGCTTTCATATTATCAGTCTCCGATTTATTTTATCTTTCTCGTTATCGAATTGACTCCCGATACCTTTTTGAAATTCGATATCACGATATTAAGCTGCTCCACGCTCGTTACCCCGAAGGTAACCTCGATCACCGCTTTGTTATCCTTGGTCTCCCTTGCGCTGAACGAATGTATCGGTACCTTTGAATTTGTCAGCGTTACGCTCAGATCAGCCAAAAGTCCGTTTCTGTTGTCGGCGTATATCTCAACGGTCGAATTATAAGTTTCCTTCGCTCCGATCTCCCATTTCGCCTTTACCCAGCGCTCCTTCTGCTCTTCAACTCCCCGCAACGCGTTCTCACAATCTTTTTTGTGTATCGAAACTCCGTTTCCTCTCGTTATAAAACCGATTATCTCGTCTCCGGGTATCGGATTGCAGCAGCGCGCGTACTTTACAAGACAATCGTTCAGCCCCTCAACTACCACTCCTCCGGATATCTTGCGCTCTTTGCCGGTATTCTGCATTATTTTTTCGGATATTGTGCCGTCTTCCTGCTTATACTGCCGCAGATATTCCTCCTTGACCCTCGGCATTATCTTGGTCAAAGACATACCGCCGTATCCGATCGCGGCGTAAAACTCTTCCGTAGAGCCGTATTTTTGTCTCTTCGCTATCTCATTTACGAAATTTTCGTATTCTTCTCCGTCAAGGTCTATACCGTTACGCTTTAATTCCCGCTCGGTTTCCGCTTTTCCCTCGATTATGTTCTCTTCACGCTTCTCTTTTTTGTACCAGCTTCTTATCTTGTTCCTCGCTTCACTGGTCTTTACTATATTCAGCCAGTCTCTGCTCGGTCCGCGGCCCTGAACGTTCGAGGTCAGTATCTCGACGATCATTCCGGTCTTTACCTGGAAATTGAGCGGAACGATCTTTCCGTCCACCTTCGCGCCGGTCATTTTGTTTCCGACCTCACTGTGGATCGCGTAGGCAAAATCTATCACCGTCGCTCCCAACGGCAGGCTTTTCACCTCGCCCTTCGGAGTGAACACGAAAACTTCTTCCGGAGACAGATCGCTCTTTATCGAAAGCACTATATCCTGAACGTCATCAGACTCCTTCTGCGCCTCGAGCAGCTGTCTTATCCACAAAAGCCGCTCGTCAAGCTTATCCGACGAACCCGTTTTCCCTTCTTTGTACTTCCAATGGGAAGCGATACCGTATTCGGCGTTATGATGCATATCCCAAGTTCTTATCTGTATCTCGAACGGTATGCCGCCCTTGTCGATGACCGTCGTGTGAAGCGACCGATACATATTCTGCTTCGGCGTCGATATATAATCCTTGAAACGGTTCGGTATCGGTGTGAAAATATCGTGGATTATTCCGAGGATATTATAACATTCGTTCACTGAATCGACTATGATACGCACGGCATAAATGTCGTATATCTCCTCAAATGCTCTCCCCTTCATATATACCTTCTGGTATATCCCGTAGATGCTTTTTACCCGTCCTTCTATATATACGTTCGGGTATTCCGGCTTTATCCTGTCGTAGAGTTTGTTTTTGATGCTCTGCAAAAACGCGATCCGGTCCTCTTTCTCGCTCGCGAGCCTTGCGTTTATCTCTTCGTAGGCGATCGGATCAAGATAGGATATCGCCGTATCCTCAAGCTCTTCTTTTATAGTGTAGATCCCGAGTCTGTGAGCTATCGGAGCGTAGACCTCCATCGTTTCAAGCGCTTTTTCTCTGCGTTTTTCTTCGCATTTCGCACTCATGGTCCTCATATTGTGAAGTCTGTCAGCGAGCTTTATGATTATAACTCTGACGTCCTTCGCCATCGCAAGCAGCATCTTTCTGACGTTTTCCGCCTGCTGCTCCTCTTTAGTCGAAAAATTGAGTTTCGTCAGCTTTGTAACTCCGTCGACGAGATCAGCCACCGGATCGCCGAATTTTTTTCTGATGTCCTCTAACGTTACGTCGGTATCCTCGACAACGTCGTGCAAAAGAGCGGCAGCGATCGCTTCAACGTCCATTCCAAGCTCGATAAGCATCTTCGCAACGGTTACCGGATGGGTTATATAATCCTCTCCGGACTCCCTCTTTTGACCGCTGTGCGCTTCTTTCGCCATAGAATAAGCGTCTTTTATGATCTCAGTATCATATTGTTTTTCGGATTTCTCGATATCCGACAGTAATCCCTCCAAAA